>JAIDKJ010000202.1 GCA_029051835.1 Paramuribaculum sp.
ATATCAAGTATTCTCATTTGTGCACTACGCGATCATTGAGTTCGGCAAGTTTTGCATTGTTCCACCGATCGGTCGTTCCTACAAGATATCCGGTGATGCGCTGCAGTCTGTCGATGTTTTTGCTTCCGCATTTCGGACATGTTTCAAGTCCGTCCTGAGCATCTTCATAGCCGCATTCCATACAGCGGTTGCGAATATGATTGACAGAGCAGTAGACATTGTTGTTACGGTACATGAGATCGACAATATCTGCTTTTGCCTGCGGATTGTGGGTCGCATCTCCGTCGATTTCCACATAGAAGATATGACCGCCGCCTGTCAGCTCATGATACGGAGCTTCGATTTTGGCCTTGTGGCTCGGCGGACATTTATAATATACCGGCACATGATTGGAGTTGGTGTAGTATATTTTATCAGTCACTCCGGGGATCACGCCGAAGCTCTTGCGGTCTTTGGAAGTGAATTTGCCCGAAAGGCCTTCGGCGGGAGTGGCCAGTACAGAGAAATTGTGCTGATATTTCTCAGAGAACTCGTTGACGCGGCTGCGCATGTGGCTTACGATCCGCAGTCCGAGAGCCTGTGCTTCCTCGCTTTCGCCATGATGCGAACCGATAAGCGCCACCAGACATTCGGCAAGGCCGATGAATCCTATTCCGAGAGTGCCCTGATTGATGACGCTTTCTATGGTCTGTCCGGGCATGATCTTGTCGCTGCCGTTCCACAGGCGCGACATAAGAAGAGGAAATTGCTTGGCAAGCGCGGTTTTCTGGAATTCGAACCTGTCGCAAAGCTGACGTGCGGTGATGTCAAGCACGTCATCGAGTTTCTCCATGAACCGTCGTATACGTTCCTCCTTATCCTGGATCATCATGCATTCGATGGCGATGCGCACTATATTGATCGTAGAGAAGCTGAGGTTGCCACGTCCGATGGAAGTTTTCTCGCCATAGCGGTTTTCGAACACTCGGGTGCGGCATCCCATTGTGGCCACCTCATACTTGTAGCGTTCGGGGTCATTGATATCCCATTTTTCATGCTGGTTGTAGGTGGCGTCGAGATTGACAAAGTTGGGGAAGAACCTCCGTGCCGTGACTTTACATGCGAGTTTGTAGAGATCGTAGTTGCGGTCGCCGGGCAGATAGCTCACTCCGCGTTTTTTCTTCCATATCTGTATGGGGAAAATTGCAGTGGCTCCGTTGCCGACACCTTCATAGGTGGATGTGAGCAGTTCGCGTATCACGCATCGTCCCTCGGCCGAGGTGTCAGTGCCGTAGTTGATGGAGCTGAATACGACCTGATTGCCTCCGCGGGAATGTATGGTGTTCATGTTGTGGATGAACGCCTCCATGGCCTGATGAACGCGCTCTACGGTGCGGTTTATCGCATGTTGCATCAGCCGTTCGTCGCCCTCAAGTCCTTCAAGCGGTTTCGATATGAAGTCGGTGACTTCGGCATCATACAGGTGACTGAGATTTGAGCCGGTGAGGTTTTCAAGTGTTTTCAGTTCCTCTATGAATGAGCTGCGCACGTAGGGCGCGAGATAAAAATCAAATGCCGGTATAGCC
>JAIDKJ010000203.1 GCA_029051835.1 Paramuribaculum sp.
AACGCCAATGCAATAATCGGTCATTTCGGGCTGGGATTCTACTCGGCCTTCATGGTGGCCAAGAAGGTGGAGATCCGTTCGCTTTCGTATAAGGAGGGCGCTGAGGCCGTGAAGTGGGAGTGTGACGGCTCGCCTGAATTCACTATGGAGAAGACCGACAAGGCCGAGCGCGGCACAGATATAGTGTTGTATATCGACGACGAGAACAAGAACTTCCTGCAGCAGAGTGAAATCGACTCGCTTCTCAGGAAATATTGCCGCTTCCTGCCGGTGCCGGTGATTTCGGGTAAAGAACAGGAATGGAAGGATGGCAAGATGGTGGATACCGACCGCGACAAAGTGGTCAACGACACCGAGCCGACCTGGACCAAAAAGCCTGCCGAGCTTACTGACGAGGATTACCGCAACTTCTATCATCAGCTTTATCCCGGTCAGGAGGATCCTCTCTTCTGGATCCACCTCAATGTGGACTATCCCTTCACGCTTACCGGAATATTGTTCTTCCCGAAGATCAAAAACAACTTCGAAGTCAACAAGAACCGCATACAGCTCTACTGCAATCAGGTGTATGTCACCGACTCGGTGGAGGGCGTGGTGCCTGACTTCATGATGCTTCTGCAGGGCGTGATAGACTCTCCCGACATACCGCTCAACGTGTCGCGTTCGTATCTGCAGTCGGATACGGCTGTGAAGAAGATCTCCGGGTATATCACCAAGAAGGTGGCATCGCGTCTGGAAGAGATATTCAAGGCCGACCGTCAGGACTTCGAGAACAAGTGGGACGACATCAGGATCTTCATCCAGTATGGCATGCTGACCGACGAGAAGTTCTGCGAGGCAGCCATGAAGTTCTGTCTTGTAAAGGACACCGAGGGCAAATTCTATACGCTTGAGGAGTACCGCACTCTCATCGAGGGTCAGCAGACCGATAAGGACGGCAATGTGGTGTATCTCTACACGACCGATCCCGTAGCCCAGTATGCCTACATCCATTCGGCTACCGAAAAGGGCTATGACGTGCTGGTGATGGACGGTCAGCTTGACAGTCATTTCATCGGTATGCTTGAGAGCAAGATCGAGAAGAGCCGTTTCGTCAGAGTGGATTCCGACGTGGTGGAGAACCTCATACCGAAGAGCGACCGTAAGGCCGCCGACCTGACTCCGTTGCAGCGCGACACAATGACAACGCTCTTCAAGTGTCAGATACCGAAGGTGGACAAGGCTGAGTTCATCGTGTCGTTCGAGGCGCTCAATGCCGATGCCAATCCGGTGTTGATCACACAGAACGAGTATATGCGCCGAATGAAGGATATGGCGGCGATGCAGCCCGGCATGAGTTTCTACGGCGATCTGCCCGACAGCTATAACCTTATCGTCAACACGGAGAGTCCGGTGGTGAAGCGCATCATGGAATCGACCCAGGCTGAACTGAACTCGCGCATAGAGCCTCTCGACAAGAATATCAGCGAGAAGAATGCCGAGATCAAGTCGATACGCGATGCCGCCAAGGATGCGAAGCTCACCGATGAGCAGCAGGGCAAGGTGACTGAGCTGGAGCAGGCTGTGGAGCATGACCGCAAGGAGGAGCAGGAGATCATCGAGGTCTATGCGAAGTCAAACCCGCTCGTCAAGCAGACGATCGATCTGGCTCTTCTGGCCAATGGCCTTCTGAAGGGACAGGATCTTAACGATTTCATACGCAGATCGGTAAGCTTGCTCTGAGGCGTGGTATAGGTAGCACTGTCCGAGAGATTCGGACAACGCCATCTTCATCCGAATGAATATCAAGGCGCTGTGTCAAAACAACATGTTGATTTTTGACACGGCGCCTTTGCTTTTTTTATAGGGGGTACGATGCAGGGGGGGGCGTTTTGTGGCAAATGGCGCACTCGCTGGATATGTCGATTTTGAGCTTGTGCCGATCTTGTGGATTTTGATGAAAAAA
>JAIDKJ010000204.1 GCA_029051835.1 Paramuribaculum sp.
CTCTTCCGCCATGCGCGAATACATGTCGGTCCATTCGTAATTTTCTCCTTCGGCAGCTTCGCGGAGGTTGTCCATGGTGTCGGAAATCTCGCCGCCGTGAAGAAGTTTGTACCACAGTTTGGCGTGTTCCTTCTCGTTACGGGCTGTTTCTTCAAATATAGCGGCTATCTGTTCATATCCGTCCTTGCGGGCCTTGGATGCGAAGTAGGTGTACTTGTTGCGGGCCATTGATTCGCCGGCGAAAGCCTGCTGGAGATTCTGTTCGGTTTTGGTTCCTTTTAAGTCTTTCATAATTGTATGTGTTATTTTGTTTTTGAGATTTTTTGGTTACATTCCGGGCAGATGCCCTTGAAAAAAACGTTCACATTGCTGCAGATGTACTCTTCGGGCAGTTTCAGTGTCGACATGTCGAGCGAGATGTCAAATATCCGTCGGCACTCCTTGCACATGAAATGGCCGTGGGGCTTACGGTCGGCGGCATCATAGCGTGTGGAGTCAGATGATATGTCGATGTCATTGATCAGTCCTTTGTCCGACAACAGTTTCAGACTGTTGAACACTGTGGTGCGCGAGAGTGTCGGATGCTCTTTGACCAGTCGGGAATATACTTCGTCGGCTGTCGGATGGCTGTAGCAGGAATGCATGTATTCCAGAATGGCCAGACGCTGCATCGACGGACGTATCTCCGCTTCATCCAGCATGTTGTGAAGCCTGTTTCTGTCTGGTTCAGTCATATTGTAATCAGTGGTAAATTGTATTCAATACAAAATTATATCAAATATATTGATTATGCAAACCTCCGCGGTGTGTTTTCGAAAAATTAACAAGCGTGGATGTCTGCGGTCGTTATATATAGACTGCGCTCCATAGATATACAAATATCCATGGAGCGCGGTTCGGTAGGGGAGCTGCTTATGGTCGCTTTTAATATTTTAGAGATGCATTGCGCTTTTTAGCGGGATCGCACGTAAGGCCAACTTTCAGTTTTTTGAATATCTTGTGGTCAACCTCGCCAAGCATCACGGTGCAGTGAGCCTCGCAACCGTTAAGTTCCGGCAGTTTTTCGAGTGCGCGACGACAATTGTCGTCATGTGTGCTCAACACCGACAGCGCCACCAGCACTTCATCGGTATGCAGTCTGGGGTTGTGTCCCTGAAGATATTTGGTCTTGGTGTGCTGTATCGGCTCGATCATATCCTGCGGTATGAGCTTCACGGAGTGGTCTATGCCGGCCAGATGCTTTATGGCGTTGAGTATCACGGCTGCGCTCGGGCCGAGGAGTGCGCTCGATCCGCCGGTGATTATGGTGCCGTCCTGCAGCTCTATTGCCGAACATGCCACGCCGGTCTGTTCGGCGCGCTCCCTTGCGGCAGCTATGGTGCGGCGAAATTTGGTGTCGATATTGGCCTGCTTGAAAAGCAGTGCTATTTTGTCCACCTCCGAGTCGCAGCAGTCGCCCTGTGCCAGACGATTGAGGGCTGTAAAGTAACGTCTTACTATCTCGTTCTTCGATGCCTGGCAGCATATGTCGTCATCGTTGATGCAGAATCCTACCATGTTCACTCCCATGTCGGTGGGGGATTTGTAGGGATTATGGCCATATATTCCTTCGAAGATGGAGTTGAGCACCGGGAATATCTCTATGTCGCGGTTGTAGTTGATCGCGGTCTTGCCGTAGGCTTCGAGATGGAACGGATCGATCATGTTCACGTCGTTGAGATCGGCGGTGGCGGCTTCGTAGGCTATGTTGACCGGGTGTTTCAGTGGCAGACTCCACACCGGGAACGTTTCAAACTTGGCATAGCCGGCCTCGATGCCGCGCTTGTGTTCGTTGTAAAGCTGGCTCAGACACACAGCCATTTTTCCGCTTCCGGGGCCGGGAGCCGTCACGATCACGAGCGGACGACTGGTCTTGACATAATCGTTCTTGCCGAAGCCTTCGTCCGATGCTATCAGATCCACATTGGTCGGATAGCCGTCGATCGTATAGTGGTAGTAGGTGGTGATGCCGAGGCGTTCCAGACGCTGGCGGAATGAATCGGCGCTTTTCTGTCCGTTGTAGTGGGTGATGACCACGGAGCTCACCATGAAGCCGCGTTTCTGGAATTCGTCGCGAAGCCTCAGGACGTCCATGTCATAGGTGATGCCAAGGTCGGTGCGCACCTTGTTCTTCTCTATATCGATGGCGCTGATCACTATCACGATCTCGGCATGATCGCTGAGCTGACTGAGCATCCGGAGCTTGCTGTCGGGCTGGAATCCGGGCAATACTCGGCTTGCGTGATAGTCGTCAAACAGCTTGCCTCCCAGCTCCAGATATAGTTTGTTGCCAAACTGAGCGATGCGTTCTTTTATATGCTCGCTCTGTATCTTGAGATACTTGTCGTTGTCAAATCCGTATTTCATAACGGGATGCAAAGTTACAAATTTTTTGCCGGAATAGCCCGATTAATATTCCGCGATTTTTTGCGATTTTCGGGCAGGATTTTTTTCGGGCAGGATTTTTTATCGCGTAAGTTTTCAGCCATGATATGGAAAGCGCCGTGGCGGTGATTGTGTCACGCAGCGGCGTGTTGATTTGTTGGGGGGGGGGGGGG
>JAIDKJ010000205.1:0-2344 GCA_029051835.1 Paramuribaculum sp.
CCCACACTGCCGTTGAGTCCGTAGCGTGAGCCGAGCAATGCCGACAGTGTGAGGCTCGATATGGTTTCGACCACCGGGGCGCCGGTGTCGGAAAACAGTCCGAAGGCATAGCGGAACGAGTCGGTGGTGAATCTCGTTAGGCCGATGAACATTACCGCGCACATGAGCGCAAGGGTGCTTTGCGGCAACAGATAGCCACGCCCGATCCATAGGATTACAAACGGGTGGGCGAGAAAATAGATGGTGGCGACGAGGATGGTGGAGAGGTAGAACCGCGCCGAGAACAGTTCGGCATAGACGCTGCGTATTTTTCTTTGATCACCTTCGGTCACAAGGTTGCCTATGCCGGGAGTGATGGAGTCGAACAGAGCGCTCATCATGCGTTCGCCGCCGCGGATGATGATGTAGTAGTTGATATAGGCGGTCACTGCGGCGAGCGATCCGAAAGCATAGATGACGAGCGGTGTGCCGTGTTCGAGAGCGAATCCGGCTATTTTGTGGAAAAACACCTGCTTCACTTTCTGTTCGATCTCCGGAAACCGGCGCCGCAGGGAACTGAAGCTTTCTGAGGAGGACTTGACGTGGGGGAATGTGCGGCGCACTGCAAGGTCGACGGCCCACGCTCCGACTGCCGCGAACAAGCCTTCGAGGATCAGCCACCACACGTAGCCGTCGGCCAGCCGGCTGACGGCCCACATCTGTGTGAGCGTCTTGACAATCATGGCGCTGCGGTAGCTAAGGCATACGCGGTAATCTTTCTGGTCGGCTGTCAGCAACACCTGCCGGTAGTTGACGAAATAGCTGAGGAGCGCGCTCCACAGCATGACTCCGAACGATGCGTAGGCATACCATAGCGGAAGTGTGATTCCGGCGAAAATCATCGGGAAGAATCCCATCAGCAGCAGGGCGCCGCACCCTACGGCAATGGCTATGCGTCGGTATAGCCTGCCTTGGAGCGACATTATGGCCGAGATCTGCCGATGGTCGCCGTCGGCAAGAGGCTTGTAGAGCGAGAATCCAATGGCCGCGCCGATGCCGAGTTCGGCGAGATTGAGTGCCTGCAGCAGATTGGTGGCGGTGGAGTTGAGTCCGAGTATATCTTCGCCGAGGTGTGCCAGAAACACTTTGCGCGAAAAGAATTCGAGGATAAGCATGACGATGAAATACGTCATGGCCACGGCGCTGTTGCGCATACTGTTGTGTGTGCGAGAGTGTGCGGCGGCTTTTTCTGTCGGTGATGTCGTGTTCATCTTCCTCCGGCGAGTCGTCTTATGAATTCAAGAGCGCCGACGGCCGGTGTCAGACATCGGTAGGCGGCGCAGAAGGCCACCGCGCGCTGATGCATCGGAAGTCCGTCGTTCAGGTCGAGCCAACGGTATGGAACGTCGGGCCAGAGCGAGCGGGCCTGACGGCGACGTTCGGCCGAACCGTAGTAGAGCGCCAGTGCTCTTGCGCGACGCTTCAGCGCGGCGGTCATGTCGCGGCATGGGGTTGCGGCGAAGTATTCGTCGAGCATCCCGGCCACGGCAAGCATGTCGGATATGGATTTGTCCGAAAAACGGCCTGTGTATGAGTGCGGATTGCTGACATAATGGTAGAGTGGCCGTGGCAGGTGCACGGTTTTGCTTGCCTTATGGGCGAGTCGCGTTGTGGTCCATGCGTCTTCCCACATGTCGATCCCCTCGATCCAGAGCTGTCCGATGCGGTCGAAGAGGTGGCGCGCCGTGAGTTTGTTCCATAGTCCGGCGTGAGCCTTGCCGCAGAGTAGCTCTTCCGTGAGTGCGGCGTCGTTGTTCACTCCGCTGTGAAGTGTTGTGTTTTTGCCATGTTCCACCACGTAGTCGCACACCACCATATCGGCTCCGTTGGCCTCGGCTGTGCGTAGCAAGGCCTCGTAGGCGTCGGTTTCGACGTAGTCGTCGGCGTCGCAGAATATGATGTATCGTCCTGTCGCGGCCTTCAAGCCGGTCAGTCTTGCAGCCGCCGAGCCTCGGTTGTGTGCGTGGCTCAGAGCGATGGCCGTCGGTCCGCCGGCTCTGTTTTCTGACAGGATCCGTCGGAGTAGTGCCGCCGATCTGTCGGTCGATCCGTCGTCGACCCATACGGTTTCCAGCCGTTGGCCGAGCGTCTGGCCGAGCAGCGAGTGTGCGGCGCGTTCGAGGTATGGCGCTGCATTGTAATACGGAATTATGACGGATATGTCCGGACGGTTCATGACTTGATAACGGTGATGGCCTCGGTTTATTGCTGTTGATGGATGCAAACGGCGTCGGCGTTTCGCTTGATGAGTTTTCTTCATCAATAAATCGTTGGCTAAATAATATTAAATTAGGTTAATTAATAG
>JAIDKJ010000205.1:2354-3636 GCA_029051835.1 Paramuribaculum sp.
ATATAAGAACGCATCCCCTCCCGAAACTATAAAAAGAGGCGAAATGGAGCCTATAAATGGAAAATATGTTGTAACTTTGCATCACAAAGCAGTCGCGGAGGAGGCCAAAGAGCTTCCTCCTTTTGTTTACCGGCTGTGAAACGAATATCAGTCAACGAACCCAACTGACAATATGATAGACAAGAACAAACTGACACTTACGGTCGAAGAAGCGCTCCGTGACACAGATCTTTTTCTTGTGGACGTAAGCGTGACGCCCGACAACCGTATAACGGTGGAGATCGACAGCCCGGAAGGCGTGGATATCGACACATGTGTGACGCTGTCGCGCAAAATCGAGGCTGCCTTTGACCGCGAAGCCGAGGACTATGAACTGGAGGTGGGTTCGGCCGGACTGACTTCGCCCCTCAAAGTCAAAGGACAGTTTGACAAGAATATCGGCCACGAAGTGGAAGTGATGATGCGAGAGGGGGGCAAGAAGCTTTGCGGCGTGCTGCAGTCGGTGGCCGACGATCTGTCGGAAATCTCTCTGCTGACCACGCGCAAGGTGCGTCCCGAGGGCAAGAAGAAGCCTGTGATGGTGGAGGAAGCCGTCACCGTAAAGCTCGCCGACACCAACCGTGTCACTCCGGTGATCGACTTCAAATGATCTCCTGACGCTCAACTCAGATTTAATACGACTTACTTACAATAAATAAAACCACACAAGATATAACCGGTTATGGCAAAGAAAGAGGAAACTCCCAATCTGGTGGCATGTTTCGCCGAATTCAAGGAACTCAAGAATATCGACAAGATCACGATGATCAACGTGCTTGAGGAATCGTTCCGCAACGTGCTGGCAAAAATGTTCGGCACCGATGTCAATCTCGATGTGATCCTCAATCCCGACAAGGGCGACGTACAGATCTTCCAGAATCTTGAAGTTGTGGAGGACGGCACGGTAACCGACCCCAACCTGCAGATCGGACTGACCGACGCCAAGGCCGACCAGGATCCCGACGCCGAGATAGGCGACGAGCACACTCGCGAGATATTCTTCGCCGACTTCGGCCGCCGCGCCATACTCAACCTTCGCCAGACGCTACAGACAAAGATACTCGATCTTCAGAAAGAGGCCATCTACGATAAGTTTAAGGAGCTTGAGGGCGAACTGGTCACCGGTGAGGTGTATCAGACATGGGCGCGCGAAACGCTGCTGCTCGACGATGACAAGAACGAACTGCTGCTCCCCAAGCGCGAGTCGATACGCGGCGACTTCTTCAGCAAGGGCGAAACCGTT
>JAIDKJ010000206.1 GCA_029051835.1 Paramuribaculum sp.
CCGATCACGAGCAGTGTGAGCAATATCCACACGCCGTAGTCGGTCATCCAGTCGGGCAGGAAATCAAAGAAATGGCGTGGCGGATTCTGTGCGTCGTAGTAGTCGTGGATTGTGGCGAGCGAATCTATGGCTACCGGCATCACCTTGAGGGCGGGGCGGTTGCTCTCTGTCACCTGACCGTCCTGCACGAACAATACAGGAGGCAGGGTGTAAAGACCCGAATCGAACGCCTGCAGGATCACCTCCTGCCGCAGCTCTTTGTTGCCGTTGCCGATGTCGGTCAGAAGCGGTTCGCCCACTTTGGCCACTTCCACTTCGCGCCACAGAGTGTCGGGAAGCATGATTCCTCCCGTTTCATCTATTTTTCCGGTCACTTCCACATGAAGAGGCGTAGTGCGTCCCATCTCTATGTAGGCCGAGTCGAGCGCTACCCTTACTTTGACCTGAGCGGAAGCCTTGCCGCCGAAGCCTATGGCTGCAAGCAGCACGGCGGTGAGGATTATCAGTGGTTGTCTTGCCGAAAGATTCATTTCTTGATGGTTGAAGTGGAATGTTGGGTGATTGTGATCTGTGTGAGCCTTGTATGTGTGGTGCGGTTTCAGGTAGTCACGTATCTATTCTATCCGTGCGGTGCCGGTCACCTTACGCCACGCCGACGGAACAGAGCCATGAGCGCGCGCACGTAGTCTTCGTCAGTGGCTATGGACGCTATGTCCACTCCGCTGTGGCGCATGGTTTCAGTCATTTTCTGCTGGCGGTCATACCACCACTTGCTCAATGCCTGACGTGTGCGTTTCGACGAAGTGTCGAGCCATCGTTCGCCTCCGGTTTCAAGATCCTTTACGCGTATCAGTCCTATGTCGGGTATCTGTGTGTCGCGTTTGTCGAAGATCTGTATGCTTATCAGATCGTGCTTGTTGGCGGCTACCGACAGCGATGTACGGTATGCCTCGGCATCGTCTATGAAATCGGATATGACGAAAGCTGTGGTGCGCTTCTTAAGGGCGTCGGTGAGATAGCGCAAGGCTCCTCCTATATCGGTGCCTTTGTTCTCGGGAGTGAAGTCGAGAAGCTCGCGGATTATGAAGAGTATGTGCTTGCGGCCCTTTTTCGGAGGGATAAACTTCTCGATCTTGTCGGAAAAGAAAAGCACACCGATCTTGTCGTTGTTCTGTATGGCTGAAAAGGCGATCGTGGCAGCGACTTCGGCTATCATCTCACGCTTTTCCTCGCCTACGGCTCCGAACAGACGGCTGCCGCTGACATCGACAAGAAGCATCACTGTCAGCTCGCGCTCCTCCTCATACACTTTGACGTATGGATGGTTGTGGCGCGCGGTGACGTTCCAGTCAATGTCGCGCACGTCGTCGCCATACTGGTATTCACGCACTTCAGAGAAGATCATTCCGCGACCCTTGAACGCCGTGTGATACTCTCCGGCAAATATGTTCTGGGAGAGTCCGCGGGTCTTGATCTCGATCTTCCTGACTTTCTTTATGAGCTCGGTAGCTTCCATCAATCAGTCGGTGGTGGATTGTGAATGTCGTGTAAGTGTTCTTCGCATCAGGGCACTTCAACCTTGTCGAGCACCTCGGATATGATCTCGTCGGAAGTGATGTTGTTGGCTTCGGCCTCGTAGCTCAGGCCGATACGGTGGCGCATCACATCGTGGCACACAGCTCTGACATCTTCAGGTATTACGTAGCCTCTCTGGCGAAGGAATGCATAGGAGCGGGCTGCCTTGGCCAGACCGATCGATGCGCGGGGCGAAGCGCCGAACGAGATTATGCCGCTGAGATCCTTGAGGTTGTAGTCCTCCGGACGACGGGTGGCAAATACTATGTCCACGATGTAGCGTTCGATCTTCTCGTCGAGATATATCTGTTCTACGATCTTCTGTGCGTCAAGAATCTCCTCGGGGCGCAGCAACGGCTTTACTTCGATCTTGCGCGGCGAGATGTTCTGGCGTATGATCTGGCGCTCGTCATCCTTGCTGGGATAGCCTATGATCACCTTAAGCAGGAAACGGTCAACCTGCGCTTCGGGCAGGGGATAGGTGCCTTCCTGTTCTATGGGGTTCTGAGTGGCCATCACAAGGAACGGCTCGTCGAGCTTGAAGGTCTGTTCGCCGATTGTCACCTGACGCTCCTGCATGGCTTCGAGCAGAGCGCTCTGCACTTTAGCCGGGGCGCGGTTGATCTCATCGGCCAGTACGAAGTTGGCGAAGATAGGACCTTTCTTTATCTGGAACTGTTCTTTCTGCACGCTGTAGATCATCGTGCCGGTGACGTCGGCCGGAAGAAGGTCGGGGGTAAACTGTATGCGGCTGTACTGTGCGTCGATCACCTGGGTAAGTGTCTTGATGGCGAGTGTCTTGGCCAGACCGGGGACGCCTTCGAGAAGCACATGGCCGTTGGCCAGCAATGCTATCAGCAGGGAGTCAACAAGGTGTTTCTGCCCAACGATTGTCTGATCCATCCCTTTGGTGATGAGCTGTACGAAATCGTTCTTGCTCGCCACGAGGTCGTTCAACTCTCTGATGTTAACGGATTCGCTCATAAGATGTTTTGCGGCTTTGTTTAAGTTGTTTGTTCGTATGTGAAATCTAAATAAGTCAGTTTTTGACTGCGGAGGCCACTGCACGTGAGCAGCAATGACCTACGCAAAATTATATATTATAACACCCGGGAGTGACTTATGGTGTGTTAAATTTAGCTATTATAGGTTTATTCTTACAAACCTTTTAATTATTTCACAAATATTGCATGTTGACTCTTACGGATGTAGCGCTTAAGGTAAGCTTGCCTAGTCATCACATACGGATATGCCATAGTGGTGTCACTCGGCAATGACCGGTGAGTCCTCTACCAGTTCGGTTTCGGTCGCTTGAGTCGGGTCTGATGTGTGTACGAAATACATCACATAGCAGCACAGCGCCAGCACACCGATAGCCAGTCCGACGATAAGCCCGACAATGAATCCTTTGCCGAATCCGTTGTCGGCGGCAGGAGTGTCATCGCTTGCGCTCGTCATCGGTTCTTCATGATTGTCCTCGATATGATCGTCCTCGATTTCTGCTGGTTCGGCTGTCTCGGTGGCCTCAACGGATATAGGGGCGCTTTCGGCTTCCGTTTCGGCAATAATATCAGGTTCTGCAGTAATCTGTTCCTTTTCTTCATTTACCGCATCTGCGGCAGGCGCCTCTTCATGCATCACCGGCGTCAGAGCGCAGTCGGCGGCGACCTCTTCGGCTACAATATCCGTTTCTGCCGCTGTCTGTGGCTG
>JAIDKJ010000207.1 GCA_029051835.1 Paramuribaculum sp.
GAAAAACTCAACCACTTGATTTATAAGTGATTGAGTTTTGATTAAGTGACCCCGGAGAGGCTCGAACTCTCGACCCAATGATTAAGAGTCATTTGCTCTACCAACTGAGCTACGGAGTCATTGTTTTTGCTATCCCTTTCGGAATTGCGATGCAAAGTTAGCTCTTTTTTTTGAATCTCCAAAATTTTTGAGGATTTTTTTTGAAGATTTTTTTTGTGGGCGAAGATGGATTCGAACCACCGAAGGTAAAAACCAGCAGATTTACAGTCTGCCCCATTTGGCCACTCTGGTATTCGCCCTGAGCTTTTTGCGATGCAAAGTTAGTGATTTGTGCGTTACCTACAAAATGTTTTAGCCATTTTATTTTTGTGATGACGGTTTAGGCGCAATGCCAGAGTGAGATACGGACATAGGTGCATTAGCCCGGCGGATGGCTAAGGAGTGGGGCGTGTCTGGCGAGCTTGTCGTGCAAGATCGCTCCGGTTCCGGTATGTCGGGACGATATGATTTATTCGCAGTGGTCCTCTTTACGCTTTACTGCGTCGTAGGCTTGAAGGCATATTCTTGTCGATGCTTCGGTTTCGGCTATGGTGGCTCTCATGCGGTGGGCCGGATTGCGTATGGCGCTGATGAAGTCGGCAACGAGCGCGTGGTCGGCTCCTGAATGATATGGGCCGGGGGTAAATTGCAGTGTGACCGGTTGCTGTTGGCCAAATCGTTGATGTGTCAGTGTCAGTTCATTGCCGTGGATCTCTCCGCGTGTCAGCACGATGTCGGTGGTGCGCCTGCCGCTGTCGCCGATCATGTCCATGGTCAGTGTCGCAAGGCATCCTGTGTCGGTGGTGAGATTGATGGTCTGCGACAGCGGGGCGTCGGTGTCGCAGGTGTATGCACAGCGGCCGAAGCGGCTTTGCCGCAGATATCGGTCGATGGTCTGCTGTCGTGTTTCGTCAGGCAGCGGATCAAAATTGTCGGTCCAGAGTCTTCGTCGGGCATACAGGTCGACGGCTGAGAACGGACAGTCTGACTCCACGATGCAATCGATGCATCGGTCGGCGGCATTCAGCGGACGATCTTTTCGCAGAAGCGCCGGTAGCGACGCCACGGAATTGATGCCGGCGATGCTGCCGGCGTTGGTCAGCCAGAGAAGGAGGTCGGCGTCGTGACAGCATTTGGAGAGTATCGGCGGGCTTGTCAGGCGGCTGTCGGCCCAGGGGCCGCGTATGAAGGTATGGAGCGCGCGGTCGAGTCCTACGCTGATACGGTGATGTATGGCTACGGGATGTCCCAGCGATCCTTCGGCAATGAGCCTGTGGAGTGTTTCGAAATAGGGGTGATAGCGGAGCACGTGACAAACTCCGGCCACCAGACCCCGTCCGGAGGCTTCACGGGCTATGTCGGCAACCTCTGCGGAACTGCACCCCACCGGTTTCTCGACAAGTATGTGGCATCCGTGTCGGAGCGAGCGCATGGCCTGCTGATAGT
>JAIDKJ010000208.1 GCA_029051835.1 Paramuribaculum sp.
GTGCGATCCTCCACTAAAGGCATCTGTGTGCCGGCGGGAGATATCGTCGGATGGGTGCGGTCCACTTTGTCCTTGACCGGAAATACCGGCTCCTCATTGATGACCGTGGCATTCGAGAAGTTGGGATCATCCTCCCGGCCGATAGTGGCCTTGTAGATATTGTAATGTCCGTCACGCTCCGACGTGTAGTAAAGCGTGCGGCTGTCACTACCCCAGGCCGGATCGCTCTCGGCCTCCGTGGTATTGGTCACCTGCTTTGTCGACGGATAGTCGGTGGCGGTCACGAACACCTCGCCGCGACTCGTGAAAGCTATCTGTTTGCCGTCGGGCGACACTGTCGCCGATCTGGCGCTGCCGACACGGAGCTGGCTCGGCTTGTTCTCCTCGTCGACCGTCACGTCTATCGCCACCTTAGCGGGCTTCTGACCCTCGCGCATGGTGTATATCTCGCCGTCGTAGGTGAAGACGAAAGTGCCGTCCGATCCGCGCGACAGATAGCGCAGCGGATGCGTGCTGAAATCGGTCAGACGCGTCAGCTTCGCCGGATCATTCACCTTGAATGAGTACATGTTGAACGATCCGCCGTCGCGTTCCGAAAGGAAATACACTGTCGAACCGTCAGCCGAGACTATCGGATTGCGGTCCTCTCCTCCACGCTTGGTGAGATTGGTGTGCTTTCCTGTCGAAGCGTCATACAGCCATATATCGCGGGTCACCGACGAGGTGTGGTGTTTGCGGAATTTGTCCTCGCCGCCCTTCACATCCTCGTAGACAAACGAACGTCCGTCGGGCATGAACGACATATACACGGCCGGAGTGCCGAGCACCTGCCGGCTGCGTCCGCCCTTTACAGGGACGCTGTATACTTCGGTAAACGCACGGTAGGGAAACATCACGCTCGTGGCCGGCTTCTGTATCGCGGCGCTGAACAGCACGTTCTTGCCGTCGGGAGTGAAAGCTTCGGGTATCTCGTTGGCCGAATTGAAGGTCAGCTGAGTGGCCGATCCGCCAGTAGAGGGCATTATAAACACATCTTGACCTCCGTTGCGGTCCGAGGCAAAAGCTATCTGCTTGCCGTCGGGACTCCACACCGGCCGGCTTTCATGCGACGGCAAAGTCGTGAGCCGTTCGGCTTTGCCACCCTTCGTGGCTACTTTGTAGATATCGCCCTTGTAAGTGAAAGCGATCTGGCTGCCGTCGGGGGAGATGCGTACATCGCGCATCCATAGCGGCGTGATAGCCTGAGCTATGCCGGCCGACACGAGCATGGCGGCGCCGATCAAAAAGAAACGTTTGATAATCATATTGTTTGGTTTATTGTATTTTCACTGATCCGAATGATGAAACGCGGAATCATCAAGCTTCATACACTTGAACCGTCGTCACATGTCGGCTCCGCAAAGAGCCCTCCGTCACTCGTCGATTGTGTAATTCAGAAAATCCACCAACGGTTTGAGAGCCTTGAACCGCTCGGCCGTTATCTCAGGCCATGAAGGATCCATAAAATATTCATCGTCCACCTGACTCACACGCCCGTAGTCCTTAAGCCTCAGCAACGGTGCCTGCGGATGATCACGATCCCACCCCTTGGGTACGGTTTTCAGTTGCTGTCCGCACCACTGCGGGAAATACCTGACCAAATCAGGCTGCTCTATAATGGATTCAAACTCCTCGATATTGTCCACGATGGCCCTGCGCATCTTTTTGAGCACCTGCGGCTCGGGACACCACAGACCGCCATACAATCCGTTGCGGCCGTCGACACCGGTTTCAAGATAGTAACCGGCACGTGCCGAATGGCGTCCGTATGGGCCGGGAGCCGACGAGAAATATGTCTTCAACGGAGATTTATCAGGCGAAAAGCGGGTATCGCGATATATCCTGTAGGTCACATCACGCGCCGTAAAGCCGGCCACTGCCGGCTCCCACTGCGCCATTGCGGCTATCAGACGGTCCACGTCGTCGAGCCATTGCTGGCGCAGACGATCGTAACGCTGACGGTTTGCCGCAAACCATTCCCTATTGTTGTTGACTGCAAGCTCGCCGAGAAAGCGATGCAGTTCCTTCATATAATATTCTGCCATAACGTAGCAAAGTTACAAAGTTTTCGCCAATAAGTAACCCGCAAAAATTAGCTGCGGGTGATTTTTGAGGTTTGTTCAAATGATTTTTGTTTTTTGAAGAGTTGCCCACATTCTTGTGCATGATGTGAAAGATGGCTAAATTTGCATCCATGATAGCGTGTTTTTCAGGGTGCGGCAACAGCCGCCTCGTAGCCGACAGGCTCGCAGAGCTGCTATCCGACAGCGTGACGGCGCTCCGCCCCGGCACCGACTGGAATGCAGCCCAAGGCGATACCGAAAGAATGATTTGGGTATTTCCGGTATATTCGTGGGGCATACCGCCGGTAGTGGCTTCACATATCGCGTCGGCATCGCTGCCTGAAGCGATGGATCACTATATGGTATGCACCTGCGGCGACGACACCGGCCTGACCGACCGGCAATGGCGGCGTATGATACGCGCCAGGGGTTGGAAAGACATAGGAGCATGGTCGGTGATCATGCCCAACACCTATGTGACTCTGCCCGGATTTGATGTCGACACACCCGACGTGGCTCAGAGCAAACTCAACGCCGCTCCTGCGCGCATTGCCGCCATAGCGAGAGGCATCCGTCACCGCGCACGTGTCGACGACGTGATCCGCGGCGCATTTCCCTGGCTCAAATCCCGCATAGTCTATCCGCTGTTCAAGCGTTCCATGATGTCGCCGCGGCCGTTCAGAACCACACCCGACTGCACCTCCTGCGGACTTTGCGCGCGGAAATGCCCGATGGGCAACATCACCATTGTTCCCGGCCGCGGGCCTCAATGGGGCGCCGACTGTGCGTTCTGCCTCGGATGCTACAACCGATGCCCCGTCCACGCCGTAGCCTACGGCCGCGCCACAGCCTCTAAAGGGCAGTATCACTCACCGGAGAGTCTGCCGCAGCAGCCTTAGCATCGGCCTCTCTCTTTTCCGAAGCGCGCTTGCGGGCCTCCTTGATCTTGATCTTGTCGAAGCCCTTGCCATATACGCCGTTGACATTCGACTGAGTGATGAAAGCATCCTCATCGATGCCCTTCACGATCCTGAATATCGTCACCGACTCTATCTTGCGGCACATCACCAGAAGCATTTTCACCTCATGCTTCGTATACCATCCGGTGCCGTTTATCACCGTACAGCCACGGTTGGCCTCACGGCTGATCGCATCGGCTATCTTCTCCCAATGACGCGAGAAAATGGTGAACTGCACGGCCTGACGGTTGGTATCTATCACCATGTCGGCAAGATAAGCCGTTATCACGAGCACGATGAAGCCATACACCACCTTGTCCACATTGTGGAATATCAGGAACGACGACGAGATGATACACATATCGCAGTAAAGCATCGTGCGTCCGATGCTGGTGTTGGACGATTTGCTCACCATCGCGGCTATGATATCGGTGCCGCCGGTCGATCCGTTGTGCACAAACACCATGCCTATGCCGACGCCGCAAAGTATGCCGCCGATGATCACGTTCATGAATGTCTGCTGGCCCACCAGAGGCTCAGGAAACAACGGAGTCAGAACGCCGATAAACAAAGAGATCATCGTGGCGCCGAATATGGTGCGGATTACAAACTGGCGGCCTACGCCCTTGAACGCCATGGCCAGCAGCAGCAGGTTCGTGACATATTGCGTCACGGCAACAGGCACCCCCTTGCCGAACAACATTTCCGTTATAAAGTATATCAGCGTACCGAAACCGGCCAGACCGCCGATCACCACCTTTTCAGGGAATATAAACGCTGAGAAACCAAAAGCATACAGAAATATGCCAAACACAATGAAAGCATAGTCGCGGGTCGCCACCCAGATCTTGTTTGCGGTGAGATGCATGATATTGCGATTGTTGATAGGGTACGTTATATATATCCGGCCGTGACCCCGCCGATGACGATAACGACACATGCCAAATCAGCGGCAAAATTAAATCATCCCGACCTACTATCAAAAAAATTCGCCACTATTTTTTAATAAAAATCCACTAGCGCGGCACAAGCGCAAAATCGACATATCCAGCGAGTGCGCCATTTGCCACAAAACGCCCCCCCCTGCATCGTACCCCCTATAAAAAAAG
>JAIDKJ010000209.1 GCA_029051835.1 Paramuribaculum sp.
ATCCGTCGTCCGGCCTCGGTGATGGCGTCGACGTCGGTCTGCGAGAAGCGTCCCTCGCGGTTGGGCGGGATGTTGAGAATCAAAATTGAATTGCCGCCTACAGCGCGCTCATAGATGTCGAATATGTCGTCAGCCGTGCGGCTCTGTTGTCGCTCATCGTCGCGGTAAAACCATCCGTCGCGTATCGACGTGTCTGTTTCTGCCGGCTGATAGTGAAGATAGCTTGCCTCCATTAAGCGGTCGATAGAGCCGAGATCGGCGTCGGTCATGTCGGGAAAATGCGATGTAGTGTCAGGATTCTCTTGGTATCCGATGACGTTCCACTCCGATTCCCGGGTATCTCCGCCCTCGTTGCCACACCAGCGTATATCCTCGCGGCCAAATATCACGGCCTTGGGTGCCAGCTTGTGGATCAGCTCCTTCCATGCCTTGTAGTTGTAGGTCTGGCCACCCTTGCGCTTGGGGTGGGCGCCGTCAAACCACACTTCGTCGATCTCGCCATACTCCGTCAGCAGCTCGAAAAGCTGATTGAGGAAATACTCGTTGTAGTCGTCGATGCCGTCGAACGTGAATGTGGTCTTGTCGGCAAAAGGCCGTCCCTCCACCTGTCGGGGTATCGTGCGGGTGGTCTTGGGGCTGAGGTTGCCGTATAGCCCGTCGGGATTCTCTATCTGGTAGAGGTCGGCGGGCGAGAGGTATATGCCGAGTTTCAGGCCATATTTCCTACACGACTCGGAGAGATCGCGCAGTATGTCGCCCTTGCCGTCGCGGAACGGCGACGACATGATGCCGTGGTCGGTGTAGCGGCTCTGCCATATCACGAAACCGTCGTGGTGCTTCACGGTCAGCACTACCAGTTTCATGCCGGCGTCCTTCATCGACCGCACCCACTGGTCGGTGTCGAGGTTCTCGAGCTTGAAGTCGGCCGGATCCTCGAAGCCCGTGCCCCATTCGCGGCGTGTGAATGTATTTGGCCCTATACATGCAAAGGCTATATATCCGCGTTCGAGGGCGGCGAGCTGATTGGGTGTCGGCACCACGTGTACCGCCTTCTCCGTCACCTGTTCGCGGGTGTCGGTGGGTTCTATGCGTATGGTGTTGGCGTTGCTGATCTGCGCTTCTGCCTGCAATGTGACAATTGCGGTGATTGCTGTGATAAGAATTTTGATTAATGATGTTTTCATGATGATCTTTCGAATGTGATTGATGAAGCCATGCGATATTCAGTAGCAAAGATACTGTTTTTCGGGTCAATAATTGATGGGTGTTTATCGCAATGTTGCGGTCGGAATATTGCCCCGATACTCGATTTCAGGTAGGCTACCCGTCGTTTTTGGCCTGAAAATGCCGGATTGTGTGATCGGTGAGTCATTTTACCACTGAAAAATCACTGTTTTGTGGTATTTCCATAGCGGATATGATTGACTAATTTTGCATCGGTTAATCAGGTCAGAAAGACGATATTTAATTTCTTTACTCTACAAAAAAACAACGTAAGCTATCTGGTGAAGCTGTATCAATTAAGGTTTTGATACGGCTTCACTCGTTTATACGGCATGATAAGATCAGCTTACTTTTCCTCCCTTGAAAGCGTTAGCAGGGTGTCCTCGAGAAATTCCGAGGCGTCGCTCACACAGTCGTTGCAAGCCCGCGTGGGCACTCCGGTGCCGATCCCTTTGAGATGACGGCATGTTGTGCTGCCGTTTCGTTCGGCAAAACGCTCCATAAGTCCCCTCATGGCTTTCATGGCCTTGACACGATCTCCGGCCACCATGCCTATGATCATGCCGGCGCCTACAATAGAGCCGCAGGTACCCTCATTGTTGCCCATGCCGGCGCCAAATGCATTTGTCATGGCTCCTGCAGTTTCGGGCGTGATGCCGGCCAGATCGGCATAGGTGCATGCCACAGACTGTGCGCAGTTGAATTTGCCCGATGCTTTGCGTTCGCGCGCTAATTTTATCCTTGATTCCATAGTCGTGTATTTGTGTAAGTAACTCGCAAAAATTAGCTGCGAGTGATTTTTTGAGTTTTGTTCGAGTGATTTTTGTTTGAAGACGAAGGCGTGTAGCGAGCTACACAACTGAGGATGAAAGCAAAAAGCGCCGAATAAAACAAAAAAGCACCGCAGTATGCGTGAGTTACTGGTAAACATAACGATATAAACTAATTTTTAAGAGTTACTTATGAATGGTTATGCGGTAATGATCCGGTCAAAAATCCACACTCATTGCTGAGTGTAGCCGACGATGTTTTCGCAAAGATACTGATATTTTGCGACAGAAGCGATGTTTTGTATGTATGCAGCAATAGTGGCCGCTTTGCTTTTTCATTTTGTAAATTCGAGTGCGACAGACATAAACGGCCTGTCGACGTAATAAAAAGTCTGGCAGATTGGCATGCAATCAAAAAATGTAGTAACTTTATCGCAGACTTAGGGTGTGTTTGAAAGAAGTCCGGATATATATCCTCGTGTTAAATTCAAACATACTCTTAGAGAGTATTTAATTCAATTCGATGAATAATAATTTCGTTAACAGGCTCAGCCAGTTTTTTGTAAGCTATTTCACTTTGTCGGATCTGGTGCCACAGGCCGAAGCCGAAGCCGCAATACGCGAGGGTGTCACCTTCAGGGGCACTAACATACTGATACTCATAGTGGCGATACTGATCGCTTCGCTCGGACTTAACACCAACTCCACGGCAGTCATAATCGGAGCCATGCTCATATCGCCACTCATGGGGCCGATCATCGGCATCGGACTCGGCATCGGAGTGCATGATTTCGAACTCATCAAGCGGTGTCTGCGCAATCTCGTCATGGCGGCCGGATTCTCCGTGCTTGCCTCCACGATCTATTTCATGATCTCTCCGGTCAACGAGGGCCACAGCGAGCTTCTCGCACGCACTTCGCCCACTATCTACGATGTCCTGATCGGATTTTTCGGTGGAGGAGCGGGCATAATCGGCCTCGGAAGCCGGTCGAAGGGCAACGTCATTCCGGGTGTGGCCATAGCCACGGCGCTCATGCCGCCGCTCTGCACGGCCGGCTACGGACTGGCCACTCTCCAGTTTCATTATTTTCTCGGAGCGAGCTACCTGTTTGTCATCAACTCCATCTACATCGCGTTTGCCACATATATCGGCGTGAAGCTGTTCAAATACAAGCCGGTGGCAACAGTCGACGCCGACCGCGCCCATCGGGTGATGCGCATCGTCTACACGCTGGCCATTCTGACCATGTTGCCGAGCATATGGCTGACCTACAATATGTTCCGGCAAAACAAGTTTCAGGTCAATTCCCAGCGTTTCGTGACCGAGGAGTGCCGTTTCCCCTCCACTCAGGTGCTCAGTTCGGATGCCTACGTCGACCATGGCGAACGTTATATCAAGATAGCCCTGATAGGCAAGGTGCTACCGGAGGATTCGCTCAATATGGCCCTTAGTTCGCGGCTCAGCTACTACGGCCTCGGAGGCACCCGGCTCATGATCGTGCAGGGCGATGCCGTGGCCGCTCCCGATGCGACCGCCGCCGCATCCGACATTTTCAAGATCACGCAGGCCACCATAAGCTCGCAGCAGCAGCAGATCGACTCTCTGCGAATGCTCGTCAGAGAGGCCGGATCGGCACGAAGCGCCGGACGGCTTATATCGCCCGAACTCAAGGTGCTCTTCCCGCAGGTGGAGGAGATAGCCATTGCCGAACCGGTGTTCAGTTCGGTCGATTCGATGAGGCTCGACACCGTCAATGTGGCTCTCGTGCGTTTCTCCTCGCAGATGAATCAGCCGACGGAGCAGAAATTCAAGGAATACCTCTGCGCACGTCTGCAGCTTCCATCTATTAGTATAGTCCGCGTCGACCGTAAGATGCTTACGGAATCCGACCATAAACCGGAATCTAAAAAATGACACATCACGACTCTTCATCAGATACGTCGCGACCATTGAAGGTGGCGATGATCAGCCACAGCGATATGCTCGGAGGCGCATCCGTTGTCACCTACAGGCTGATGAAAGCGCTCCGGGCCGAAGGGGTGGATGCGCGCATGTCGGTCTACAACCGGCTGACCGACGACCCTTCGGTCAGTCAGGTGGGAACGGCCTGGTCGCGCGGAGTGAGGTTTGCATGGGAGCGGGTGCGCATCATGGCCTCCAACGGATTCCGGCGGGAGGATCTGTTCAAAGTGTCTACGGCCGAAACAGGTTTCAACCTGAGCCGCGATCCGTGGGTCAGGGAGGCCGACGTCATATTCATAGCATGGATCAATCAGGGGCTGCTGTCGCTCGACGATATCGAGGCTCTCGGACGCCTCGGCAAGCCGGTGGTCTGGGCCATGCACGACATGTGGTGTCTGACCGGCATATGTCATCATTCGCTCGGATGCACCCGCTATAAGGAGTCGTGCGGCCGGTGTCCGCTGCTCCACAGCAGTTCCGGCAGCGATTTGTCCCACCGTGTGTGGAGC
>JAIDKJ010000021.1 GCA_029051835.1 Paramuribaculum sp.
GGGGTACACTCTCACCCCACAGGGGCAGTGGCCCGAGTGAGCCTTGTTCTCTAGCTGTGATGAAACGAGCAGCACTAAGTCAGGCTTCACCAGCTCCGTGGACAGCCGCGCACACCGCACTGACAAAGGACACGGAAGAAGCGGGCTCCGTGGACAGCCGCACACACCGCACTACGGCGACGGGCACGGGCTAAGCAACTCCCTAAAATCAGTTGAAATCACCGAGCTTACCGATTGCTCATGTTTACTGCCGGTAGGCTTTGCGGGTCACTCGATCTCGTCGAGCTGGCGGAGCCACATGGCTGAGGTGGCATCGGAAGGCATACGCCAGTCGCCACGCGGCGATAGGCCTACGCTGCCGACTTTCGGGCCGTCGGGCATGGCCTGACGCTTGAACTGCTGGGTGAAGAATCTGCGGCAGAAGGTGCGGAGCCAATGCATAATGACTTCACGCTTATAGACTCCGCGGAATGCATTGACTGCAAGATAAAATATGCGTCGCGGTGAGAAACCGAAACGTATAAAGTAGAACAGGAAGAAATCATGAAGTTCGTATGGTCCTACAAGATCCTCGGTCTTCTGCTTGATGGCGCCTTCGCTGTCGGCCGGGGTAAGCTCCGGACTGATCGGAGTGGAGACGACGTCGGCCAAGGTGGCCGCAAGTTTCGGCTCCGACTGCGATGCAAACCAGCCGACTATGCTGCGGATCAACGTTTTCGGCACTCCGGCATTGACAGAGTACATCGACATCTGATCGCCATTGTAGGTACACCATCCGAGAGCTATCTCCGACATGTCGCCGGTGCCGATCACTATGGCATCCTCCTGATTGGCCACATCCATGAGTATCTGCGTGCGCTCTCTGGCCTGCGCGTTCTCGTAGGCGGCGTCATGCACGTCGGGATCATGGCCTATATCGGAGAAATGCTGCATTACGGCCTTTGATATCGGAATCTCCCTCATCGTTATGCCGAGGCATCGCATCATCTCGAGCGCATTGGTGTAGGTGCGGTCGGTGGTGCCGAATCCGGGCA
>JAIDKJ010000210.1 GCA_029051835.1 Paramuribaculum sp.
AAGTAATACTCGTGCCCTGGGACTATGACTTCAACACCATCGACTACGACGGACTCTTCATATCCAACGGACCAGGCAACCCCGACATGGCGCAGACCACCGTCGACAACATCCGCAAAGCCATGACCACCGGCAAACCCATCTGCGGAATATGCATGGGCAACCAGCTGCTCTCCAAAGCCGCAGGAGCCAGCATCTACAAACTCAAATACGGACACCGCTCACACAACCAGCCTGTCAAGAGAGTCGGTACCGACAAATGTTTCGTCACATCGCAGAACCACGGCTTCGCCGTCGATTCCGACACCCTTCCCGAAGAATGGGAAACACTCTTCGTCAACATGAACGACGGCACCAACGAAGGCATACGCCACAAGACCAAGCCGTTCTTCTCCGCGCAGTTCCACCCCGAAGCAAGCAGCGGCCCCAAGGACACAGAGTTTCTTTTCGACGAATTTATCAGCCTCCTCTAACCATCAGCCATCATGACAGACCACAAGAACCAGAAGATAAAAAAAGCCCTTCTGCTGGGCTCCGGCGCACTCAAAATCGGAGAAGCCGGCGAATTTGACTACTCGGGATCGCAGGCCCTGAAAGCCATGAAGGAAGAGGGCATCACTACCGTCCTCATCAACCCCAACATCGCCACCGTACAGACCTCCGAGGGATTCGCCGACAAGATCTACTTCCTCCCCGTCACGCCCTACTTCGTAGAGAAAGTCATCGAAAAGGAGCGCCCCGACGGCATACTGCTCGCATTCGGCGGACAGACCGCACTCAACTGCGGAGTGGCTCTCCACGAAAGCGGAGTGCTGGAGCGCTACGGAGTCGAAGTGCTCGGCACACCCGTACAGGCCATCATGGATACCGAGGACCGCGAGCTATTCGTACATAAGCTCGACGAAATCGGAGTCAAAACCATCAAGAGCGAAGCCGTCAACACCATCGACGACGCACGAGCAGCAGCCGCACGCCTCGGCTATCCCGTCATAGTCCGCGCCGCCTACGCGCTCGGCGGACTCGGATCGGGATTCTGCGACAACGAGGAGCAGCTCGTCAGCCTCACCGAAAAAGCGCTCTCATTCTCCCCTCAGGTGCTCGTCGAGAAATCGCTCAAAGGCTGGAAAGAGGTCGAATACGAAGTGGTGCGCGACCGGTTCGACAACTGCATCACCGTCTGCAACATGGAGATCTTCGACCCGCTCGGCATCCACACCGGCGAATCCATCGTCGTAGCC
>JAIDKJ010000211.1 GCA_029051835.1 Paramuribaculum sp.
GTGGTGTTCCCTGAATTGAGCATCACCGGTTATACGTGCGGCGATCTTTTCCACACGGAGCTTCTGTTGCAGAAGGCGTTGGCGGGGCTGCGCCGCATCGAAGACTTCACCCGCGATGCGGAGATCGATCTGATTGTCGGCCTGCCGGTGGCGTCGGAAGGCACGGTGTTCAATTGTGCCGCTCACGTATCCAAAGGCGTATCGACGATAATCCGCAAGACCTACATACCCAACTACAACGAATTCTACGAACGCCGATGGTTCGCGCCTGCGCCCAACGACGAATATCAGCCTGTCATACTGACCCACGGTGTTTATATCGGCATGGAGATATGCGAGGATCTGTGGGTGACGGTGCCGCCATCGTGCTCGCTGGCCATGGCCGGAGCCGAAGTGATATTCAATCTTTCGGCGTCCGACGAGCTGGTGGGCAAACACGCTTCGTCGCTCACTCTCATCAGGCAGCAGTCGGCCCGCTGCAAGGCCGGCTATGTCTACGCCTCGGCGGGCAGGGGAGAGTCGTCGTCCGACGTGGTGTTCTCCGGCAAGGCCATTGTGGCCGAGCAGGGACGCATACTGGTGGCCAACGACCGCTGGAATCCCGACGACAACTGCGTGATAGCCGACATCGACATCGAGGCTCTGCGTCACGACCGCATCCACAGCACCACTTTCGCCGACTGCGCGCGTCGTCATGGCCGGCAGGCGCCGAGGCTCACGGAGATACCGCCCGAAAGCCCGTTTGACTTGGACTATGACCTGACCTACCGCACCATCGACCCGCATCCTTTCGTGCCCTCCGATCCGGTCGCCCTTGCCGACACATGCGAAGAAGTCGATCATATTCTGGTGACGGCTCTATCGCAGCGACTGACAGCGATCGGATGCCGCAAGGCAGTCATTGGCATATCCGGAGGGCTGGATTCCACTCTCGCACTCCTCGTCACAGCCCGTACATTCGATCGTCTCGGATATGACCGGAGAGGCATTATCGGCATAACCATGCCCGGATTCGGCACCACCGACCGCACCTACACCAATGCTGTCTCGTTTACACATCT
>JAIDKJ010000212.1 GCA_029051835.1 Paramuribaculum sp.
CTGTCTCGTGTGCTCGGAGATTTGTATAAGAGACTGCATGGGTGCTTTATCCTGCCGACTTCGACAGCACCAAGACCTACCCGGCACTGCTCTACTGTCAGGGCGGCCCGCAGTCGGCCGTAAGCCAGTTCTTCAGCTATCGCTGGAACCTTGCGCTCATGGCCGCCCACGGCTACATCGTGATCGCCCCCAACCGTCGCGGACTCCCCGGCTTCGGCACCGAATGGAACGCCCAGATCTCGAAGGACTACGGCGGACAGAACATGAAGGACTACCTCAGCGCCGTCGACGACATGAAGCGCGAATCATACATCGACAGCAAACACATCGGAGCTGTCGGGGCCAGCTACGGAGGCTTCTCTGTTTACTGGCTTGCCGGCAACCATGATGGACGTTTCGCCGCATTTGTGGCTCACGCAGGCATATTCAACACCGACGCCCAGTATCTGGAAACCGAGGAAATGTGGTTTGCCAACTGGGATCTCGGCGGTCCGTTCTGGGACAAGAGCAACGCAGCAGCCCAGCGCTCGTTTGCCAACTCGCCCCATCGCTTTGTGGACAAGTGGGACACCCCGATACTCGTCACGCACGGCGAATATGACTTCCGCATCCTTGCCTCGCAGGGCATGATGGCTTTCAACGCCGCCAAACTCCGCGGCATCCCGGCCGAAATGCTTATATTCCCTGACGAAAACCACTGGATCCTGAAACCTCAGAACTCCGTGCTTTGGCAGCGTGTATTCTTCCGCTGGCTTGACCGCTGGCTGAAGCCCGAGGCCGAACAGAAACCGTAACCGACCCTAAAGAGAGCGACACACCCCGACATGAGGATGTGTCGCTCTTCTCTTTGCATCACTCCTCTTTATATGTTTATATGCTCAGGACGAATAATACAGTCTGCGCGGTGTGTCGGCACACGAAAAAATCGTAACTTTGCGGATATGTCGAAAACCGCACTGAAAAAAGCTTTGGCCGGGATGACCGCCGAGCAGCTCACCGAACTCATAACAGATCTATACGAGGCTCGAAGCGAGGCCAAGGAATATCTTGATTTCTACATCAATCCCGATATAGACAAAAAGATGGCCAAGACAAAGTCGCTGATAGCCAAAGAGGCCGGCCGGACATCGCGGGGGCGGGCACGTCCGCGAACGACACGCATCAGACGATTCATAAAAGATATCGAATCGCTCAATCCTGGAGCCGAACATGTGGCCGAGGCGATGACCTACACCGTCGAACAATTTTGCCTTATCGGGAGCGTCAACTGGGTCAAGGACACCACCCAGCGCAGCGTAGGGCGCCTTGTGGCCGACACCGTAAGGCAAGCCGATCGCGGAGGCGTGCTGTCGATATTTCTGCCACGGCTTGAGAAGGCGATTGCCGACATGGACACCCGCAGCGCCCATAGCCACGACTTCAGGCAGTTGCTGTCGGAGAGTCTCAACGAAGCTGTTGCCGCACTCTGACCCGCGTCGCATCGGGTCGCCGCCATATATTATTTGCAATGTTTTCTATAAAAAAGACTTCCTTAATTACAAGGATACCGTAAATTTGTACTATTTTAGCATTTTTATGGAAATGACGATTGACGATATACAGGCTCTGATTGCGGCGGACGAGTCGCGGACTCTGGAACTTAAGAAAACTACCGGCGAGCTGAAAGACGGTATGCACTCGGCGTGTGCGTTTCTCAACACCGACGGCGGTTGGCTGATTTTCGGTATTGCGCCGAAAGGATTGAATATTCTTGGACAGCAGGTTACGGAAACGACAAAACGTGAGATAGCACAGGCAATCGCCGGGTTAGAGCCTGCCGTTGATGTGGAGATTCATTATGTAGATGTGCCTAACCGTCCGGGAAACAAAGTGATTGCCATGCACTTTGATGGCTGGGTGTGGGGAGAGCGACCTCATACATTCCACGGATGCCCATATTATAAAGTCGAAAGCACTACAAAGGTAATGCCACACGATATGTATGATGAACGCATCCGAGCACATCAGCCTCAAATGTATGCGTGGGAAAGTCAGATTGCGAATGGCGTTACACTTGCCGACTTGAATGAAAAGCATATCAGTGGGTGTATCCGTCTTGGTGTAGAGGGAGGCCGTATCCCGGCAAGTGCAATAAGTGCACCGATTGATGACACTTTGGCTAAATGGAATTTGCTCAAAAACGGGGAACCGACTAATGGAGCTGTGATGCTTTTTTCAAACAATATCGATGAATATCCACAGTTTCGGCTTCGAATGGCCCGATTCATGGGTACGGATAAAACTGAGTTTATCGACAACCAACGCGCCGAGGGCAATTTCTTTGACT
>JAIDKJ010000213.1 GCA_029051835.1 Paramuribaculum sp.
CTATATGGCGCGGGCAATTTTTCATCAAAATTGGTAAGGGCATGACCACGTTTTCCGTATAGATTATCATCTATTTCGGCATCAAGTTCAGGACGGCTCAAATCATTTCTGATGGTTTCATCGATATAGAAAAGTGCCTCTTCAACGGATTTGCTACGAGTAAAAATGACTATGTGATGTCCCCACGGAACCATGCCGAAATCAGTAGGCATCTCAAATTCGTCAACGAGTCGTTGACGAATTACATCACTCTGATTATAAAACTCATACCAGCGTTTGGTGTACTTGATGTTCGTGACGGAAAAACCTGTCTGACCGGGGAAAGCAGTCTTGAGGTCAAGACTGAGGCAATCGAAGAATGCGCTTCCCCATTGTGCCGCCTTATGAAGTTTTGAAATATCACGGCCCATAGACCAATAATATTCCAGCAGAGTCGTATTGACCTTGACAGCTGCTTTTATCTGCGATCTGCGGAAACGCTCTTTCAACGTGGTCAAAAGCTGGGCATATTCCTTACCCGCAATAATGGTATCACGTTTTACAAATGTAGGTGTGTTATCTGTCTTTGCCATTGGATAATGTGGGAAACTCCGGTTTCGTTATGAGAGGCCGATCAAAGCCTTTAAGCACTTGCGTTGGAGTTTTCAGTGTTTTTACGACTTCCGCTTGTTATGTTTTGAATATCTTGCACACTATGATTCTATTGCAAAATTAATGTTTTTTCGCGATATTAATAGTCTGTAAGTCTTAAAATTTGCTATTGACAGGCACCGTCACGAGAGTATAGATATATGGCACAAAAAAGCCAGGACCGGCGGCCCTGGCTTTTGTTAGGATTGTTTGGGGGAGGGTTGTCAGTTGACGAGCACCTTCTTGCCGCCGATGATGTAGATGCCGGGTGCGAGGCCTGCTATGTCGTCGTCGGTGGCAGCGCGCTTGATGAGCATTCCGTTGATGCTGTATACGTCGCGCGGTGCGTTGCCGGTGGTTTCGTCGCGTTTTACGTTGTTGATGCCCGAGGGTGTGCCCTTGCGGTAGATCTTCAGGCGGGCGCTCGAACTGATGGCCGGAAGGCGCAGCAGTTCGCCGTCGAGGCGGTCGGTGACATCCTGGCCGTTATATTCAATCTTGATGATTTCTATTCCGGGCTTAGGCGCGACGCGCACCACGTAGCCGTTGTTGTTCTCGCCTACGGTCATCTGACTGCCGTTGTCGATACGCACGAATGTGGAGAGAGCCTTCTCCTGAGCTGCGCCGGTGTTGGCGCGGGCTTCGGCGCGTGCCATGGCTACTCGTGCCTCTATGTCGGGGCGTCCGGCGCGCGATGCCGGTTCAGCCTCTTCGTCATCCGTGCCGAAGAAGTTTTCGTCGCGGGCGCGGTCTTCGGCCTCCTGTTCCTGCTCCTCTGTGATCGACTCTACGGTTTCCTCATATTTGCCGGTTTCTACGGCGCTGATCTCTACGTCGTCCTCCTCGCCCTCAGGGGTTACGACTGTTTCGCCGTTCTCGTCGATCTGCTCGGGCTGAAGTGTGAGCGAGTTGGTGAGCTGGGTGAATGCGCCCCATCCCGGAGCATTGAGATAGTTGCGGAACGACTGGACGGGGATCGAAACCACACAGTCGCGGGTCGGCACCTGAGAGAAAGCGTTCTCGCCTACGGTCGGGGGTGTCACGGCCGGCACGGATATGCCAGCCAGATGGTTGCATCCTACGAATGCACTCTCACCGATTGTAGTCAGCTTGCTCGACAGATTGACGTTGACCAGTTTTGTGCAAGAGGCGAATGCATTGCCGCTTATCTCCGTGATTCCCGAAGGGAGATCGGCCGAGATGATATTGGCGCCTTCGAAAGAGCATCTTCCGATTGACGTCAATGACTTGGGGAAGGCGATGAAATTGACTGACGTATTGTAAAAAGCATTGTCGCCGATTTTGACGAGGGTGGCCGGAAGAGTCACATTGCGCAGCTTTGTGCACTGAGAGAAACTCTGGTAGGGGAGTTCGGTGAACAGAGCCTCCGACATATCCATGTCGATGAGGCGTGTACAGCCTTCGAATGCCCTTGAGCCAATCTCCTCTACTGCCGGCAGTGAGGTGATCTGGAGGCTGCGGCAACCGGTGAATGCGTTATTGCCAATGGTGCGGAGCGATGCAGGCAGTTCTGAAAGCTGCAGGGAATAGCATTCCATAAACGCATTGTGTCCTATTGACTCTATGCCGTCGGGGAGCGACGGAATGTTGATGTTGATGCATCCCTCGAACGCAGCGTCGCCTATTGTTTTGGTCTTTTCGGGAAGCTTGATGTCAAGCAGATGGGCGTTGTTCTGGAAAGCTCCGGCCGGTATCGCGGTATTGCTGACGGCGGAGAGGTCGAGGCTGTAGCAGCTGACGAGGTTGCGGCGGATTATGGTCCAGTCGTCATCGGCGAGCGGTCCGCTGACTGTCAGACGTGTGATTGCGCCTGGCATCTCGCCGGTCTGCATCCGTATCTCTTCGGCCAAAGGATATTCGCCCGACATGTAGACGGTGCGCGTTGTCGTCTTGTTCTCTACGATATTGAATCCCTTCCAGTTGGGATCGGCCTTGTATTCGTCGTCGCTGTTCTCTGGCACGAGCACGAGTATGTTGTAGGCCTCATCCTCGGTGTAGCCCATACGTTCTGATTTCAGCTCTGGAGGTGTTGGTGACACGAGTGTCAGCATCTTCAGATTGTCGCCGAAGGCGCGGTCGTTGATCTCTTTTACCGCAGAGCCGATGGTGAAGCGGGCGAGTCCTTGAAAAGCGTTGGTGCCGATCGTTTCCAGATTGTCAAGAGTGTTGAATCCGATCGACCACAGGCTCGGGAAGCAGTTATCGCCGATTGATACGAGTGATGACGGAAGGTTGACACGCTCGAGCTGAGAGTATCGGAACGCCTCTTTGCCTATCGTTTCCAGACCCTCCGGAAGTTCAACCTCTTTCAGCCCGCATGCATAGAATGCTAATTCTTCTATGTTTTTCAACTGATTGTTGAAATACACCATGCTTAGTTTTCGGCACTCCTGAAACGCATTTTGTTTGATGGAGGTGACGGACGACGGTATTTGTATTGTTGATAGATTCGTGCAGCCGTGGAATAGGCCGTCCGGTATCGCAGTGAGGTTTTCCGGCAATATGGCGGATTCAAGATTTTCACAAAAGCGAAACGTTTCGTTTCCGAGCAGTGTCACAGAGTTCGGTACGACTATGGAGCGCAAACCTGCGGCGTCAAACGCCAAGGAGCCAATCGTCTCGACGGTTTCGGGAATAGTTAGGTCCGTCAATGATTTGCAACTGCTGAAAGAGGATGGTGAAATGGTGATCAGACCATCCGGAAGAGTAACCGATCGCAGGTTGCGGCAGCTAATAAAAGCGTCCGCTCCGATGACTGTAATACCTTCGGGAATTACGACAGATTTCAAATCCTCGTTTTCTCGGAAAGCCCAAAAACCTATCTCCACCACCTTATATCCGTTGGCTGTAGCAGGGATGATTAGATCTCCCTTAACGGTGTTCCCCGGGTAATTGTAGTAGCCTTCTGTGAGATAGTCCCACCAGCCGGATTTTGTACGGCAGGTCTTGTCCTCCTCGCTTATGACGGTGTAGGTGAGGGTCTGTCCTTCGTGGGTGAAGGTGAAGTCGTCGCCGTCGTTGGCTTTCAGCTGCGGCAGGGCGACGAGCATCATGACTGCAGAGAGTAGTAGTTTTTTCATTCGCACTGGTTTTAGGGGTTGATGATGTGATAGTTTGTTCAGGTAGGCCCCTCCCTGATGCGATATGATTAGATTATAAAAAGATTGCGTGGGGCCATCACCGGATGTCCGTCCCGCCGACTGAGGCCCTGGAATTGCCCATCACCGCAGAACGGACAACGCAGAAGCCTCACGCAAATATGTGATCACCGGACACGACGCGCTCGCGCGTATCATGCCGGATAGTGCACATATCCACATAAGCCATCTACCGTTGTCTCATTCCTGACGGTGAGTTGAAATTTTCCAGGTTTCAGTCGGTCAAGAAAGAGCGCCGAGTAAACGCTTTCGTTATGTATTTGCCAAGGCTTGCAGGCCATGGCGTTTACGCTGCATCCCTCCCACTCAACCCTTACCGGGCTTCTGCGAGCGGCATGCAACGCAAATTTAATATATTTTTTGTTACCGCGGGTAGTCGCCGGATTTTTTTTAACATAATGGGGGGGGTTGAGGGGTGATTTGGCGTTGAATTGAAAGAAATATTGTGTAAATTTGCAGAAAATCAGGCCGGGATAGGTTTTTGCCGGGCATTGTCAAGAACAAGCATTGCCGGGAAGCATTCTATTGTCGGCAAAATAAGACTATTATTACTCCAAACAAATATTACTCCAAAACAAAATCAAAAAAAATGCGTTTCAAACGTTTCCTTATTCCTGCCATGGCGTTTATGGCTCTGGCCGTGGTGTCATGTGCGAAGACCGAACAGAAGTCCGACGAATGGAAGCTCGTATGGTCAGAAGAGTTTGACTATGACGGTCAGGCCGACACTACGGTGTGGTCGAGAATCCCCAAAGGCACTCCCGACTGGTGTGCTCACATGTCGTCGGACGACCGTCTGTATGAGATGCGCGACGGCAACGCCGTGCTCAAGGGTATAGCCGACAGCGCCGGAACGGCCGGCCCGGTGGAATATCTCACCGGCGGCATCTACACCAAGGGCAAGAAGTCGTTTTTCGGCGGACGTCTGGAGATACGCGCCAAGCTGCAGGGTGCGCGTGGCGCATGGCCTGCGATCTGGATGCTTCCGGAGCCTTCGGCGTCGGAGGAGTATGGCAGCTGCCAGTGGCCTTACGGTGGTGAGATCGACATTATGGAGCGTCTTAACTCCGACTCGATAGCCTACCAGACCGTCCACTCCGATTATACGTATAATAAGGGCATGAATGATCCCGTGCCGTCGCGCACCGGTGTCATTGATCCTGACGATTACAATGTGTATGCGGTGGAGATGTATCCCGACAGCGTGAGGTTCTTTATCAACGACACGCATGTCAACACCTATCCGCGCATCGAGGGCGCCGACGCTGCCAGTCAGTTCCCATACTATCGTCCGATGTATCTGATGATCGACATGCAGCTCGGCGGCCAGTGGGTGGGCCGTGTGTTCCCCGAGGATCTGCCCGTAGAGATGCTCGTCGACTGGGTCCGCTACTATGAGCGTCCTGAATAAGGATCGGCATTGACCGACGTAAAAACGGATCACCCCGGAGGCTGAAACCTGACTTCAAGCCTCCGGGGTGATCCGTTTTTTTCTATGATGTACGGGTGGCGGCGATTTTCACTCGCTCTCCTCTTCTTCGGCCAGGTTGTCGTAGGTCTGGAAGAGAAAATCGTTGTAGGGGAAGCGTGTGAGGTGGATCTGTTTGGCGCGCTCGTAGAGTTTGCGCTTGAGCTCGTCGATGTTGATCCCCTTGCGTGCGGAGATAAACACAGCGTCCTCTCCCATGCGGCTCATCCAGCTCTGCTTCAGGTCGTCGAGCGACAGGTTTTCGCGACGTGTCGGAGTCAGGTCGTCGGCATCCTTGGGGGTGTAGGTGAAGGCGTCGATCTTGTTGAACACCATGATCATAGGCTTGTCGGCCGAGCCGCACACTTCGGCCAGGGTGCGGTTGACCACCTCGATCTGCTCCTCGAAGTTGGGGTGGGAAATGTCCACCACGTGGAGCAGCAGGTCGGCCTCGCGCACTTCGTCGAGGGTCGATTTGAAGGAGTCGACAAGGTGCGTCGGCAGTTTGCGGATGAAGCCGACGGTGTCGGTGAGCAGAAACGGCAGATTGTCGATGATCACCTTGCGCACGGTGGTGTCGAGGGTGGCGAACAGCTTGTTTTCGGCAAACACGTCGCTCTTGCTCAGCAGGTTCATCAGCGTCGACTTGCCCACGTTGGTGTAGCCTACGAGAGCCACTCGGGTGAGCTTGCCACGGTTTTTGCGCTGTATCGACTTCTGTCGGTCGATGGCTCTCAGCTCCTCTTTGAGGCGCGAGATCTTGTCGAGGATGATGCGTCGGTCGGTCTCGATCTGTGTTTCGCCGGGTCCGCGCATTCCGATGCCTCCCCGCTGGCGTTCGAGGTGGGTCCACATGCGGGTGAGGCGTGGCAGCAGATACTGGTACTGGGCCAGCTCCACCTGTGTGCGGGCGTTGGCGGTGCGTGCGCGCTTGGCGAATATGTCGAGAATGAGTCCGGTGCGGTCGAGCACCTTGATCTTTAGCTCTTTTTCGATGTTGGCCACCTGTTTCGACGAGAGGTCGTCGTCGAAGATCGCCATCGCTATGTCATTGTCCTCGGTATATTGGCGTATCTCTTCGAGCTTGCCTGATCCGACGAAGGTGCGTGAGTCGGGTCCGTTCATCTTCTGTGTGAACTTGCGCGCGGTGACAGCTCCGGCCGTATCGGCCAGAAATTCCAGTTCGTCGAGATATTCCTTGGCGCGCGCCTCGTTCTGGGCCGGAGTGATCAGGCCTACGAGTATGGCGCGTTCGGGTGCGTCGGTGGCGGTGGGGAGATCTTTCATGCGTGGTTGTTTGTTTATCAGATGCAAAATTAACAAATAATTCAGTAATTTTGTGCGGGAAATGCATGCTTGATTTGTATGATGAAGTCAATCACCCCCTAATTCGCGAACCGATATACAATGACACCTGATAATACAACACCTTCAAAAAGGCGTCCGTTGTGGCGCCGTGTGCTGAAATGGGCGGCTGTGGCAGTCGGCTCGCTTGCAGTGCTGGCAGTGGCCGCTACGGCGTGTGTGGTGTGGGTGCTTTCGCCCGAAACGCTCACCGCCATGGTCGGAAAATATTCCGGCGATTTTATCAACGGCCGTGTGGAGGCCCGCCGTGTGGAGCTTACCTTCTGGAAGACCTTCCCGAAGGTGAGGCTCGATGTGGATGGCCTGACGGTGATATCCGGCGCGCTCGACGGCATCACTCCAGAGCAGCGGGCGCAGTTGCCGGCCTCGGCCGACACTCTTCTGACCGTAGAGCGCCTGAGCGGCGGCATAAATGTGTGGGCTGCCACGATGGGCTACATAATGCTCTACGATGTGGAGATCGATGCTCCGAAAGTGAATCTCGTGAAGGTCGACGACCTCCATGCCAACTACGATATAGTGCCGGCGGCCGAAGAGCAGTCCGATACGGCGTCGTCGGCCCTGCCCTATGTCAGCATCGACCGCTTCGCGCTCCGGGGCGATGCGCCGGTGCGCTATTTCTCGCTATGCGATTCCATCGATGCCGTGCTCGACATCGCTTCAACCACTGTCGACGGCTCGGCGGCTCCGCTCTACACCCTCTCGGTAAGAGCCGACGGCGGAGGCCGTCTGGCGCCGATGCTGGATCTTGCTCCGGTGACGCTCGGAGTGGATGGCCGCGTGAAGTGGAACCAGAAACGTCCCGACCATCTGAGCCTCGAGGAGTTTACGTTCGACGTGGGGGGCAACAGGCTTGAGATGAATGCCGATGTGAGCTTCGCCGACGCTCTTCGGCTCAATACTCTGGATCTGTATGCCGCCAAACTCCGCATCGGCGACATGGTGGCGCTGCTCCCGGAGGGCTACAAGGGCGATCTGGCCCGGATCGACTCCGACGCCGAGATCGATGTCAGGGCACGTCTGCTGAAGCCTTACGATGTGGAGCGGCTGTCCGACAGCGTTCCCGTGCTTCCTGTCATGGAGCTGTCGGTAGTGATACCGGGTGGAAAATTCGAATACGACCGTGTGCGTCTGAAAAGCGTTAAGGCCGACATCACCGCTACTGTCGACGGAGAGAACCCCGACGGTTCGCGTGTGGATATAAAGCGGCTTGATCTTCAGGGACGGGCTGTCGGATTCACTCTCATAGGCAACGTCACGCATCCGCTGAGCGATCCGAAGGTCGACGGTGTGTTCGACGGTCATATCGACTTCGGCGCGCTGCCCTCCGATCTGCTCCGTAGGTTGCCCTTCACGCTCAGAGGGCATGTCGACGGTCATGCCGATTTCGTCATGCGCCAGTCGGATCTCGATCCGAAACGGTTCCACAATATCCGGGCCAACGGTAAGGTGAGCCTTGACGATTTCCTGCTGCGTATGCGCGATTCGTCGGCTCTGGCCTACGTCACCCGTGCGCAGCTGAGTTTCGGCACCAACACCGGGCTGGTAATGGCCGACGGCTCCAAGGTGGATTCGCTGCTTCGTGTAGGCCTGACCTCCGACACTCTCGCATTTGTAGGCGAGGGAGTGGCTCTGCTTTCGCGCGGTCTGAAGGTCGGTATGGGCGCGCGAAATACCGAGGCGTTGTTCGACACCACCGTCATCGCGCCGCTGGGATTCACGGCAAGCGTCCGTCGCTTGTCGCTGCGTTCCGATTCCGACTCCATGAGGGTAGTGATACGCGATGCCGATATAAAGGCTCTGTTGCAGCGGTTTGATGGTGGCGCGCGCGACCCGCTGCTGACGGTCGACATGTCGGCCGCCCGGATGCGCTATTCCGATGCGTTCAGCCGTCTGGCGCTGACCGATGCCACGGCCGATATCTCGCTTCATCCGCGCAAACGGCAGCGGCGGCGCATAGCTGTATCGGCGGCCGACTCGCTGCAGCGTGCGGGACGCATCCGACGTCTGCGCGCCGAGATGGATTCGGCCAATGCCGGACGCGAGATGATGGATTTCGACGTCGACCGCAATCTGGTGGGGCTGATGCGCCGGTGGAATGCGTCGGCTCATATCAAGGCCGGCCGGGCACGGATGATGACGCCTTACTTCCCGGTGCGCAACCGCATTACGGGGCTTGATCTGCAGATGTCCACCGACTCGGTGGTGATACGCGACACCCGCTACCGCATGGGCAAGTCCGATTTTCTTGTCAACGGCACTATCTCCAACATCACCCGCGCTCTGTCATCGCGCCGCGGCTCGCCGCTGGAGATGGATTTCACCATCAAGAGCGATACGATCGACATCAACAATATAACCTCCGCCATATTGGCCGGATCGGCGTTTGCCGAAAAGAAGTCGCGCGGGCAGGTTAAGGCGCTCAGCGCCGATGCTTCCGACGAAACGGCCGAGAATGTCATGGCTCTCCATGCGGCCGACACCGTTGGGGCGGCATTTGTAGTGCCATCCAACGTCAATGCCCGCCTCGACATAGATGCCGCCAACGTGCTGTATGCCGATATATGGCTGCAGAAGCTGCAGGGACGGCTCAATGTGAGCGACGGTGCGATACACCTCGACCGTCTGGCCGGATATACGCCGATGGGTTCGATGGATCTGACGGCTCTGTATGCCGGACAGACCAAACACGATCTGAGGTTTGCGGCCGGAATGGTGATACGCAGGCTGCATCTCAAGCAGTTCCTGCATCTGATGCCCGAAATCGACTCCATACTTCCGCTTCTGCGCGAGGTGGACGGCATAGTCACGGCCGACGCGGCGATGACCACCGATCTCGATTCGATGATGAACATGAAGTTCCACACGTTCAATCTCGTGCTGAAGCTGTCGGGCGATTCGCTCCGGCTGATCGACGGAGAAACGTTCCGTACCATGGCCAAGTGGCTGATGTTTAAGGATAAGAAACACAATCTCATCAAGTCGATGCAGGTGGAGCTGATGGTGCGCGACTCGCGTCTTGACCTGTTCCCGTTTGTGTTTGATCTCGACCGCTACCGGCTCGGAGTGAGCGGCGGCAACACCCTCGACATGGATCTCGACTATCATGTGGCCGTGCTTAAGTCGCCGCTGCCGTTCAAGTTCGGCATCAATATCAAGGGCAAGCCCGACGACATAAAGATAAGGCTCGGCAAGGCGCGTTTCAACGAATATGCCGTAAGCTCGTCGCGACAGCTCACCGATACGACCCGGATCAACCTGATCCACAAGATTCAGGAGGTGTTTAAGTTTGGCGTCAACAGCGGCAGGCAGACAAAGCTTATGATGGAGGCTCCGCGCCCCGACAGGGCGGAGTTTTCGGTGGCCGACACGCTCACTAATGCCGACTCGGTGATATTCATTCAGGGCGGTGTGCTCGAAGGCCCCGCAGAGCCTCCGTTCCCCATGCCGGGCAATGCGTCCTCCTCCGACAAGAAGGATTCCTCAAGGAAAGATAAAAAACAGAAGAAGAAATGACTGACAGCATACAACAGTTTATCGCCTCGCGCGGATATCCGCGTTTTGAGCTTCGGGCCGCACTGATCGACATGGACGGCACGCTCTACGACTCCATGCCGCGACATGCCGAAGCGTGGCGCCGCATGATGCTCACCGTGGGCGTGGATCTGCCCGTTGAGGAATATTTCCTTCACGAAGGGCGTACCGGGGCGGCCACCATACGGCTGCTCATGGAGCGCCATGTCGGGAGGGTTCCCGACGATGACGAGATCAAGGATCTTTACCGCCTGAAGACCGAGTTTTTCGCGTCGATGCCCGAAGTGTCGGTCATGCCCGGAGCAGCCGAAATGCTCCGCCGGTTGCAGGAAGCCGGAGTGAAGCGCGTGCTTGTCACCGGTTCGGGTCAGTCGTCGCTCATCGACAGGCTCGACAGCGACTTCCCCGGCGCGTTCGCTCCCGATA
>JAIDKJ010000214.1 GCA_029051835.1 Paramuribaculum sp.
GCATTGACCACAATGCCTACGATAGCCACCACGAGGGCCACGTATGCGTTGGTGCCGAAGATGGGTTCAAGCACGGCAAAGCCGAGAAAACCGATGGTAGGCGATCCGTTGATAAGAGCCATGACGGCTGCATCGGCCTGGGTGACTCCGTCTTTTCTGAAACAGTATTTATATATCCAGTAGACGAGCATGAATACGAACATGATCACCACCAGCGATATGATCGACAGTTTCAGATCTGAAACGAGCATCTTGCGGTCGGCGTCGACAATTGATACAAACAATGCTGCCGGCAGTGCGAAATCAAGCACCACTTTATTGAATGCCTTGCCGTCTTTGGCCGAAAATACCCCTTTTTTGCCGGATATGTATCCGGCGGCCATCACCACGAGTATTGGGACGATGGCGTAGAGAATGATGTGTAGCATGATAGGGGATTAATTGATTAGAAAGTTGTTGTTACCGAAACGTGAATACTGAAAAGCCCGTGACCGGGCAGGGATGTGGCCGGAGGTCCCGGGCTTTTCAGGTTCTTGATGTGGGTCATACGACTATGTCGATGAGCGGCGAAGGATTGAGGTAGCCGATATGTCCGCTCTCCTTGCCGGAGTCGGCAGCGAGCTGCACGTCGATCAGACATGGCTTCTTCGAGGCTACAGCCTCGGTCAGCGCGCTTTCGAGCTGGGCCGGAGTGGTGACATAGTAGGTCTGCGCACCGAATGCGTCACCCAGTTTGTCATAGCGAGCCTTTACATCGAGAGTTGTCGGAGCGGGGTCGCCATCCTTGCTGAGATTTTCACCTATGCCGTTGTATATGCCGCCATTGTTGAATATGACTACCGTCACCGGCAGACTGAACCGGCAGATGGTGCTGAAGTCCATGCCGGAGAAACCAAACGCGCTGTCGCCTTCAACGGCCACGACGCTCTTGCCGGTGGCCACGGCCGCGCCTATGGCCGAACCCATGCCCATGCCCATAATGGCCCATGTGGCGCAGTCGATACGGTGGCGGGGCAGGAACATGTCGACGCTGTCGCGGGTGTCGTCGAGCGTGTTGGCTCCCTCGTTGACCAGTATCGTGTCGGGGTTGGCCTCAAGCACTTTCTTGACGGCGCTGAGGGCGCTCCAGTGGGTCATGGGTACGGTCTGAGGCGCGAGCCTTTCGAGGAATTTCGCGTTCTTGACCTTCGATTCGTCCTGAATGCCTTTTACCCATGCGGGATCCATGTCAAACTTCATGCCGGGGAGTTTGGCCAGAATGGCATCGAGCGAGCTTTCGATGTCACCGATGACCGGAGCGGCTATCGGACGGTTGCAGTCGATCTCTTCCGGATCGATGTCGAGCTGTATGAACTGTCCTTCGGGGTTCCACTTGCCGTGTCCGCGCGAAAGCAGCCAGTTGAGCCTTGCGCCGATCAGCATCACTACGTCGGCCTTCTCCATGATGGTGCTTCTGGCCGAGATGGCGCTGAGAGGATGGTTGTCGGGCATCAGCCCTTTAGCCATCGACATGGGATAGAACGGTATGCCGGTGGTTTCGATGAGCTGTTTGATCTTGTCGTCGACCTGAGCGTAGGCGGCTCCCTTGCCGAGCAGTATGGCCGGTTGTTTAGCCGATGCCAGCAGCTGCAGCGCGCGATCGACGGATTCGGCCGACGGCACCATGGCCGGGCATGGGTCTACCGGACGGAAAAGCAGTTTCTCGGCATCGTCATGGTTCATGACCGCGCCAAGGCAGGCGGTGGTGACGTCGAGATATACTCCGCCGGGGCGTCCTGAAACGGCTGCGCGGTAGGCGCGAGCCACTGCTGTCGGTATATCCTCCGGACGGTTGACACGATATGCGGCTTTCACGAGGCCTTTGGCCACGTTGAGCTGGTCGAGTCCTTCGTATGCGCCCTGTTCGAGGTCGATGGTTTCGCGCTGGCTCGAACCGGAGATCTGTATCATCGGGTAGCAGTTGACTGTGGCGTTGATAGTGGCTGTGAGG
>JAIDKJ010000215.1 GCA_029051835.1 Paramuribaculum sp.
ATGAGTAAGATCGTCGGGAGCGTCAGATGTGTATATGCGACAGCACGTAGGCTGTGCGCGAGCTTCCGGCCGAACGGGTCATATAGCAGCCCATCACCTTCATCGGCTCGTCGAGCTGCACGAGCGAGTTGTTGTCCACTCCCTGCCAGCCTTCGGCCTTGATTCGGTCGGCTTTGATCAGCTCGAAGTCCATCACCGTGATGTCGCTCGCCTGATCGTATTCGCTGTCGTAGATGCGGGCATACATGCGGCCGTCGGTTTCGATGGTCGATGCTGTGTTGCCGTCGTAGTCGGTCCATGCCTCAGGCTCTGTTCCGGGCCATATGAGGGGATCGGTGGCTTCGGCGAATGCATACTGGATCTTGCGGGTCGCGGTGAGGCCGGAATATTCCGGACAGGCTTTAGCCGAGTTGACAAAGCGTGTCACGCTGCCCTTGGTCGATCCAGGCGTGAGAAGCTTTATGGTCGGAGCCTCCGGGCGAGAGTGGGTCAGACGCAGCGTGGTTGCTTCGCTCGCCACGAAGTCATAGCTCTGGGTGTTGTTGGTGGTGACTGCGCGCAGGTGCAGATAGATCTCCGTCGGACGCTTGCCGTCCGTTGCGGGGAAGAGCATGTCTTTGATGTTGACGTTGTTATCTTTCTGCAGCAGCATGAGGTCGTTGCCGTTGTACGTGCCTGATGCCTCCTTCACCGGTGTGAGGCGTTGTGTCCATGTTCCGTCGGGATCGGCTTCGGGGCTGCCCGAAAGCTGATACTGGATTTTCGGCTCATTGTTGGCGTCGTAGTGGCTTGCGAATGCCAGCAGCAGACGGTCGCCGCTTATGTCGAGTGTCTGGCCTTCGGTCAGAGGCTGAAGATTTTCGATTGTCACTGTCTTGCCGTATATGTCCGGGGTGTAGACAGTCTGTTCGGTCCACATCGTCACTACAGGCTTGGCCGGAGCCGCCGGCTTCGCCTTCATGACATGCAGCGTGATGGCCTCGCTCGTGACGTACTTGTCTGGGTCAGGAGAGCCCATCAACGGTCTTTTTTGTGTTGCTGCCCTGAGATGTAGGTAGCATTCATTTTGATTCTCGCCGATCAGTAGAGCCCCTAAAGGGAAGTTGATATCTACCGGTGCATTGCCGTAGTCAGGTTCAGTAGTATTGCAGAATATGAGATATTGTTGTCCTGCCTCTATATATGTATTGGCAGATCCCCAAATGGCATTTTCTGCAGGTTGGGAGGTTGCGCTTATGCAGGCTTCTATAAAAGGTCCGCTTTCGCTGTCGGTAAATGAGTATTCCGATCCAAGTTTCAAGATGATTTGGTTGTTGCTGAGAATAATACCATCGGTCAGTGATGTATTCAGCTTTGATGGATCGAAATCGGTGAGTTTAACGATGTTGCCATATAACCCATTGGGCGTGAAATCCTCGGTATAGCCGAGTACCACAGGCTTGCTCATCGGCACACGGGTGCAGGGAATGGTGGTCACGGCGCCGTATTCCGTGCCGCACTGTGCCACAAGCTTCAGCTGTGTCGTATGTCCTACGGCGGCCGTTGGCAGAGTGATTATACCGTCGGCCGGAAGTTCGTGAGCCTGCGGAGTATTCGGCTCGTAGCCGTCGAGAGTGAAGAATACTTTGTCGACTCCGGCCGGACGAGCGATCGTGATCTTGCCCTGAGCCACCTGATAGCTGAACACGCCGTCGGCATATCCGGGAGTGTCCTCAGGAAGGGTTACAGTCGGTACAGCCACGCGGCGGCACACTACCTCGCGCACATTGCCGAGCTCACCGCCCTCCTCGAGTACGGCTATTTTCAGGGTCTTGGTCTCGCCGATCTGCATGCCGCTGAGCTTGATGACTCCATTCTGCACCTGCGACGATGAGGCGCTCGGCTCGCCGCCGTTGTCGGTATATACGTAGGTGACGCCATCTTCGGCCGCGATCTCAACATCGCCTGACGCGCCTATAAACTGCAACTCATCGCCGACAACCATCGGAAACGACGTCGCGCCATCCGCCTTAAGCTTCGGCGCCGCCGCCTTCACCGCCCGCACAATACCAAGATGACCTATGCGAAGCATTGTGGTGTAGGCGGTCTGTGCATTATCATTGACTTTGAATTTTATTTCACTTTGTGGAGTGTTTGGCGTGAATATAAGAGAGCCGTTGTTAAAGCTCCATGTGCCTTCCACGTTGTTTGTTACATCAATCGCATTGAGCTGAGCCTCCGTAAATGCTTGTTCAGTCTTGTTATTGTATGCGTCTCCAAATACTACTTGTTTGATTGGATACTCTGCTGGATTTGATGAAGTGATAGCGAATTCTCTGTTCAAAGTAAGATAATTGGAGCCGTAAATCGCTAATCTCAGATTTGTTCCGAAAGCATAGCTTCCGCCCGCATTAGTATATAGGTTGGCAGAGAAAGTGATAGAGTATATAACCTGCGTGCCTTTTTTGATCTTAAAGTACTTTACTGTTCCGACATTGCCTTGTAAACTTCTGTCGTTTAATGGCAAGTCATAATCCTTCATAGTTCCGGCTGCGGTTGGAGCGAATTTTCCATTTACTATACCTGAGTACTCAGTCAGTTCTTCGCCATCTCCGATGCGGTTATACACTTTAGTAGAGGCAGTTGCACCTGTAAATTTCAGGTAGATTTCTTCTTCGGCTGCGCGTAGCGGCAGCGAGGCCAATAGTATGGCCAATAAAAACAGTAGTTTTTTCATCCCTGTGAATAGTTAGTTATGTTAATTAATGTTTCGCTCGATAGAAATAGGAAAGTAGGTATACGACGTTTTTGCACAAAGTCTTAGGTGACTTTGTGCAACTATGAGGCAAAAG
>JAIDKJ010000216.1 GCA_029051835.1 Paramuribaculum sp.
CCTACACACCCTACTGCTCTGGCTTCTGATCATAGGAGCCGTATGCCTGACAAGCCTTGCCGGAGCCGCTGCCAACCGCCTGCTCGCACACAAAGTCAGGATAAGAGCTACCGCAGGAAGACGAACGACCGAACATCTTACAGACAAACAATAACACGCCATCTCATACTCTAACGGGAATCGGCCCGGCCGATACACCCCGACAGACATCACGCCGGCTATGGACGCCCCGCCTTACTGCCATGCAGAGCGGCCTCCAAAGTCGGCGTTACAGGTTGCAGACCACGCGGACCGCTCCGCCGCAACCCATAAAAACTCAAAAATCGCGCACAGCGACCCACAAAACGTCCTATCGTTCAACGATATTTCCATTGGATTTTTGTATTTTTGTGAAAAATAACAAACTATCCAATAAATCAATCTTATGTCTAAACCATTTTTCAGCACCGTGCTGACAGCCATATGCCTCATCATCGCGGCATGGCTTCCCGCAGGAGCACAGCAAAAAGTGAGCTTCGACAAGGACAAGCACTATAAAATCGTGCTGAAGTCCAACACCAAGTATGTAATCGAGGAAACCGGTCCGACAACCGTAGCCTTGAAAGAGAACCGGCCCGACACCCCGCAGCAGCTGTGGAGCATCACCGGCCTTTCGGGCAGCTGGCGACTGATCAACCCCGCAAGCGACCTGGCCATACGCGCCGAGGGATCCACACTGACGCTCGGCGTCAACAACGGATCGGACGAATCACAATTGTGGACGATAGACGGCACCACACTCGTGCCGACCAACCAGCCCGACATGCCCATAGCCACCGACCGCGACGGCAACCTCACTCTGGTGAAACGCGCGAGCGGCAAGGCAGCGAAATTCGCTTTCCTGCCGATCGACGCCAAGCAGCAGGCCGCTGAAAGCGACGAGGAGCGCCGCAAGAATTTCTGGGAAAACGAAACGATCTTCGAACAAAACAAGGAGAAAGGCGCCGCCACAATGATGCCATATGCATCGGAAGCGGCCATGCTCGCCGACAAAGCCTACTACGCCACCCCGTGGACCGAACCGGTCAACGACCGCTACATGACCCTCAACGGCACATGGAAGTTCAATTTCGTCGACAATCCCTCGAAGCGTCCGCTCGACTTCTACAAAGAAGGATTCGATACATCGGCGTGGGACACCATACCGGTACCATCCAACTGGGAGATGCAGGGCTACGACCAGCCCATATATGCCAACGTGGAATATCCCCACGGCAACACGCCGCCATTCATCAACGCACGAAAAGGGTTCAATGACGGCGGCGTCAACTACGGCATCAACCCCGTGGGATCCTACAAGCGCACATTCAACCTGCCCGCCGACTGGACCAAACGCCGCACGATGCTCCACTTCGGAGGCATCTACTCCGCCGCATTCGTATGGGTCAACGGCCAGTATGCAGGCTATACCCAGGGAGCCAACAACGTCGCCGAATTCGACATCAGCCGGTTACTCCATCCGGGCGAAAACGACATAGCCGTACAGGTGTTCCGCTGGAGCGACGGCTCTTATCTGGAGTGTCAGGACATGTTCCGCATGAGCGGCATACACCGCAACGTATATCTCTACAGCGTACCCGAGGCATCGGTACGCGACCACGTCATCACCTCAAGCCTTTCGGACAACTACCGCAAGGCGCATATGGATGTAAAACTCGACATCGACAACCGCAACAACCTGAAAGGCGTCAAGGAATATGTGGTGAAAGTGACGGATCCGCAAGGCCGGAAAATTGCCGAGCAGACCATAGCCCACAACCTGTCGGACACAACAGGAGTGACAGCCTCCTTCGACCTCTCCGACATTGCGCTTTGGAACGCAGAACAACCCAACCTCTACACCGTCAGCGTGATACAGCGCGACGGAAAGAACGGCCCTGAGGAAATGGCATTCTCCACCAAACACGGATTCCGTGAGATACGCATCGACGGATCGCTTCTCTATATCAACGGCAAGCGCGTAATGCTCAAGGGCGTGAACCGGCACGACAGCGATCCGCTCTACGGACGCGCCGTACGCACCGAATCAATGCTCCGCGACGTGACACTGATGAAGCAGAACAACATCAACACCATACGCACAAGCCACTACCCCAACAACGCTCGCATGTATGCGATGTTTGACCACTACGGACTGTATGCTATCGACGAAGCCGACCTTGAGGATCATGCCAACCAGTCGATCAGCGATATGCCCTCGTGGATTCCTTCGTTTGTCGACCGCATCGACCCCATGGTGCTCCGCTCCCGCAACCCTCGCTCGGTGATCATGTGGAGCCTCGGCCACGAAGCCGGCAACGGCG
>JAIDKJ010000217.1 GCA_029051835.1 Paramuribaculum sp.
CGATACGGGTGCCTGTGAATGCCCAGATTATGTCGGCGGCAAAGGGGAGCGGTGCCACCCCCTGCCTGATGGCGGCGATAAACTGTCCGGTAAATCCGCCCTCGGGGTCAAGCACCGCTATCAGTGTGGGGGCGGCGAAACGGTCGGTGGCGAGGCGCGAATAGCGCTCGCCGGTGAGAGTGGGCAGGGCGAATTCCGGCATTGGGTTGCCGGGCAGGCTCTCCACGCGGAAGTTGCTGCGCCGGCAGCTGGCGAAGATGTCGGGATAGATGGCTATGAGCTGCTCTTCGGTCAGGGCGGGGCAGTCGGCGGGGGCGCCGACGGTGGCCCTGCGGTAGTCGGCATCGACGGTCTGCTCGCTGACGGTGCCGGGCGAGTTCTCATAGTGGAGTCTGACCGGAAGCAGTGTTGCTCGGTCGAAAATCATCTCGGCTTCCGAAGCGGTCTGCTGCTGGCCGTCGAGGCGCCTGACGATCCGCAGGGCCGTGCGTCCGACGCCCCCTATGATGGTGTCGCTGTTCAGTGCGATGCTGCACGACGGATCCTTGGCCATGCTCTCTATCTCGTCGGCCAGAAGAGCCGGAAGCAGAGTGGCGAACTGTGCCGTGCGCTGCACTCCTTCTCCTTTAAGGCCGCCGATTTCGCGGGGGCGGAAGGCCATCGAATCGGCCTCGTAGTGGTATTCCTGAAGCCGTCGGGCGGAGTATCGGTAGTGGTTGCCGGCGAAATAGGCCGAGAAGCCGCGCGACGGTTCGTCGCGTCCGGTCAGTTGCCAGTCGATGATGTATGAGCATGGCAGCAGCGGGTCGGATTCGGCAGGGATCTGACGCAGAGCTACGTCGTAGACCACATCGTCGGCCAGCTGGGGCATCCCGACGGTGAATCTCACCGTGTCGCTGTAGCATTGCGCCGATCTCAGAGCCGTCACAATGCGTTCAATCCCCCGGACATTGTTGTCCGGGGGAGTAGGATTGTCGGCCGACGCTGAAGCGAATGCGAGAGCTGTTGCAGCCGCCGCCAGCGGCAATCGGATTATCCCTTTCATAAATAAACAAACAGTTGAAAAAAGATTGGAGTATGGATAAAACGGTGTCGTTTTATGCCACTATAACGCTCCGTCGTGCCAAAGTGTTTTGTCGGGTGTGAAATAAATCGTCCGCTTGCCCGTTATGACTATGATGAACCTGAACCGAATCCACATACCCTTAGTCAGCGACAGCCGCGGCTCCCTTGCTTTCATCGAGCAGAGCGATGCCGTGCCGTTCGTTCCGTCGTCGGTGTGGCTTGCCTGCGGGGCGTCGCATTTCGACGGCCTCGGCGTGGTAGTGGCATTGCGCGGCACGGCGACGGTAGGCGGCATGACCCTCGGCGATCCGTCGCAGGGGCTGTTGTTTTCCGACGGATGCGATGTCGATGTGTCGCCGGGCGGTGTGGCTCTCGTGGTGGGTGCGGGCGCTTCGGGCGGCATAGCGGTGCCGTTTGAGATGAAGCGCATCTACTATATATGGAATGTTCCGTCCGACCGTTTGCGCGGCGATCATGCCCATCTGCGTCAGCGCTCGCTGCTGATGGCGGCCGCAGGCAGTTTCGATCTGACCACCGACGACGGCTCAGGCCGCAGGCTGACGCGCCGGCTCGACTCCTCGTCGGGTGCGGTGGCCGTCGAAGCGTCGCAATGGCGCCTGATAGACCGTTGCAGCGACGATGCCGTGGTGCTGGCAGTGGCTTCCACCCGATACGATCCGACGGATTATGTATATGACTATGAGCAATTCCTCAACATGCGGCGCGGAGCTGTCGCCCCGCTATCCGTTTCTTGATCTCGCGGCTGTCAACGCTCCCTACGCCGCACGGCTCGCCGAGGCGGCATGTCGGGTGATAGAGAGCGGACGCTATATCGGCGGCGAGGAGGTGGAGGCCTTCGAGAGGAGCCTTGCGGAGCTTGTCGGCACGGAGTGCGCGGTAGGCGTGAGCAATGGCTACGACGCCCTGCGCCTGATTTTGCGCGCATGGGTGGAGATGGGACGGCTGCAGCCGGGCGACGAGGTGATAGTGCCGGCCCACACGTTCATAGCCTCGATGCTTGCCGTGAGCGATGCGTCGCTCGTGCCGGTGCCGGTCGATGCCGACCCGCTGACGATGAATCTCAACACCGCGCTCGTCGAGTCGGCTCTGACGCCGCGCACCCGCGCTATAATGCCGGTGCATCTCTACGGACGGGTGTGCTGGGACGACACTCTCGCATACATTGCCGCATCGCGCCGGCTCCTCGTGGTGGAGGACTGCGCGCAGGCCATAGGGGCGCGTGCAGCCGTGGCCGGACTCTCGGGCAGCTTCCGCGCGGGCGCTCTGGGTCATGCGGCGGCCATCAGTTTCTATCCCACCAAGAATGTCGGGGCGCTGGGCGACGCCGGGGCGGTGCTGACCGCCGACCGCGAGCTTGCCGCCACTGTGCGCGCTATCGCCAACTACGGCAGCGACCGCCGCTATCACAATTTATACGAGGGAGCCAACTGCCGGCTCGACCCCATACAGGCCGCCATGCTGCGCGTGAAGCTCTCGTGCGTGGCCGAGGATAATGCGGCCCGTTTTGCCCGCGCCATGGCCTACGAGCGCACCATCGGCCGTCGCGACCTTATCAGGCCGATGATGTCGGAGTCGGTCACCGACTGCGTGTGGCATCAGTATGTGGTGCGCTACACCGGTCCGTCGCGCGACCTGTTCCGTCGCCGTCTGCTCGAGGCCGGAGTGGACACCGACGTCCACTATCCCGTGCCTCCCCATCTGCAGCCATGCTATGCCCGGCGGCATCTGGCGCGCACGCCGCTGCCGGTGACAGAGAGTATATGCCGTCAGGCCGTGAGCCTGCCGATAGCCGGCGCGCTCACGGTGGCCGACGCTGCCGCCATAGCCCGTATCATCAACGACCTGGAGATATGAATGCCGCGCGGATAACCATGCACCCCTACGCTCCCGATATGGCCGGGGAGTGGAACGATTTTGTGAAGCGGTCTAAAAACGGCACGTTTCTCTTCGACCGCCGCTATATGGACTACCATGCCGGACGCTTTGCCGACGCGTCGGTCATGTTCCGTTGCGGCGGCCGCCTCGCGGCTCTCATGCCGGGCAATATCGAGGGCGACGTGTTCCACTCCCATGCCGGACTTACCTACGGCGGACTGGTGACCGACAGCCGGGCTACGGCCGAGGCGGTCGTGGCCATGATGCGCATGCTTGCCGGAGATCTGCACGACCGTGGAGTGCGGCGCATGGTCTACAAGCCGGTGCCGTATATCTACCACCGTATGCCCGCGCAGGAGGATCTGTATGCCCTCTTCGCGCTCGGACGGGGAGCCACCGTGACGGGGCGCAGCATATCGTCGGCCATCGACCTCGGCTCGCGCATCCCTCTGGCCGAATCGCGCCGATCCGGAATCCGTAAGGCTCTGCGGGCAGGAGTGGAAATAGTGCGCTCTGCCGACTACGCGGCGTTCTGGGAGATACTGTCCGAAAATCTGCTGACGCGCCACGGCGCGGTGCCTGTCCACTCGCTTGAGGAGATCAACGCGTTGGCCCGGATATGGCCGGAACGGATAGCGCTCCATGCCGCTATGATGGGCGACCGTATGCTCGGAGCGGCAGTGGTCTATGTGACCGACCGCGTGGTTCACACGCAGTATATCTCCGCCTCGCCGCTGGGTAAGAGCCTCGGAGCTATCGACCTGCTCATCCACACCCTCCTGAACGACACTTACAGCCGCGCACCCTACTTCGACTTTGGCGGCAGCACCGAGCAGATGGGACATCTGCTCAACGGTGGCCTCATATTTCAGAAAGAGGGCTTCGGAGCCCGCGCCGTCTGCTACGACACCTACTCCATCGATCTCTGACCGAGATCTCAGCTAATTTTTAGCTATCAGAATCATCAGATCAATCGGAATAATCAGAATTATCAGAGTAATCAGAGCTGTCGGGCATGATCCGCAGCTCCGCTTTTCCGATATTTCCGATAGCTCCGATCCCCCTCTGATAAAAAAACGCGCCCCCGATTCCTAAGGTGGTGCCTATTTGATAATCTACAGCATTGATTATGGCGGTAGGTTGTCCCGGTTTAGCAGTAGATGGTGCGGTGAATTCAGTTATAGAGTTTCCAAGTTTTACATAGACTTTCGATCCGCTAATGGTGGTTTCTGATCCTTTAGCTTCAATCCATTCGTCACTGTTTTCAACTCTGTAAAAAATGGGTGTGCCATATTTCTTGCCAACGTAAAAACGATTGGTGAACTTGGGTAAATTGTCTGTTTCCTCAATATAAGTAACGCTGATTGAAGTAATCCTAAGTTCGTTGCTGTTATATATCAGCTGAAGATATAGTGGCTTGTCTGTACCATTAGGGTCAGTTGCTGTATATGTGGCGTAATCAAAAGACTTGTTATTCTCATGAGGTACCGTTTTATAGTCGGATGAGGCAGTTTCTGATCCAAACCCTTCGATGGTTTTAATAAACCCCAGAAATTTATTTAATCCTTGAGTTGAAAGGTCGGTGTTCTGATAACTGAATTTCTCAAAGCCCAATCTGATTGATTTGATTCGTTTCCCTTTATCCAGTGATATGCTGAACGCGGTGCCCGGATTGTTGTCTTGTTTCTTGAAGGAGAGATCGCTGGACAACGTATTTGTATATAAAAAAGGCATTTCTTGTGCAGGAATACATCTTGAGAAATCAAAATCAACAGGTATTGTCGGAGAAGTTTCAGACGTTTTGAGATCTAATCTTCCCCATCCATAGGATTTGTTTCCGGCAGGGGCAGATGTAAGGGTTTTGACCGGGTCTGTGGTGTCGATAGTGAAGTCTGTCGGATCACCGTATTTAGGGATTACGGCCTTTATACGATGGCCGGCGGCTACGAGCCCGTTGTCATAAACATTCTTTTTGGGATCTCCTTCGACTCCGGTTTCGGTTGTGGCCGAGAAGTTGAAAGTGACGGTCTTTTTTTTAGGTGTCGTTTGGGCGCTTAGCGGGTGTGGCGATAGGCCACAGAGCAGCGACGCCCCGAGAAGGGTGAGTAGAAATTTCTTCATAAT
>JAIDKJ010000218.1 GCA_029051835.1 Paramuribaculum sp.
CCTTCTAACAGAAAAAGAGTCAACAAGCACGGCTTCCGTGAGAGAATGGCCACAGCCGATGGCCGCAAGGTGCTTGCACGTCGTCGTGCAAAGGGCCGCAAGCGTCTTACTGTCAGCTGCTCGATCGCCAGCAAGTAATTCTCTTTCTGACGCGACATTCCGGGCCGGAATCTCCCTGACAGCATGGAGGCTCCGGCCCGAAGCGTATTCAAGCCCCACCACACACCTGTCCTACGTAATCCAAAGGTCGACGCTGAGATGATCAATCCGTTTTCCACCCCGGTCTATGTCATGCCCAAGCCGGTAGGCTCCACCTGCAACATGGCGTGTACCTACTGCTACTATCTCGAAAAGAAACGATATTATCCCGATGCCCGCCGGCAACTGATGTCGGAGGCTACGCTTGAGGAGTTCGTCAGGCAGTATATCGCGGCACAGACCACTCCCGATGTGGTATTCACATGGCATGGCGGAGAAGCTACGGTGAGAAAGCTTGATTTCTACCGCAAGGTGCTGGAGCTTCAGAAGAAGTATGGAGCCGGACGCAATATAGTCAACTGCCTGCAGACCAACGCTACGCTGCTCACCGACGAGTGGTGTGTGTTTCTGAAGCGCAACGACTGGCTCGTGGGGGTATCGATCGACGGCCCGGAGGATTTCCACGACGAATACAGGCGTATGGCCGACGGACGGCCTTCGTTCGGCGCCGTGATGCGCGGCATACGCATGCTTCAGCGCCATGGGGTGGAGTGGAACGCTCTGGCGGTGGTCAACGACTACAATGCCGACTACCCGGTGGAGTTCTATCGTTTTTTCAAGGAGCTGGGATGCCGGTTCATACAGTTTACTCCGGTGGTGGAACGCATGAAGCCCGACGAGATGCTTGCCGATGTAGCGGCGGGCGGACGTCTGACCGATTTTTCGGTGACTCCTCGTCAATGGGGCGATTTTCTGATCGGCGTGTTCGATGAGTGGGTCAGGGAGGATGTCGGCAAGGTTTTCGTGCAGATATTCGATGCCACTCTGGCCAACTGGGTGGGCGCGATGCCCGGACTGTGCACTCTGTCATCGATGTGTGGCCATGCGGCGGCTATGGAGTGGAACGGCGATGTGTATGCCTGCGACCATTTCGTGTTTCCGCAATACAGGCTCGGAAACATCCATGAAAACACTCTCATTGAGATGATGGCCTCCGACCGTCAGCTCGCGTTCGGCGCCGGCAAGCTCGGATCGCTTCCCGGACAGT
>JAIDKJ010000219.1 GCA_029051835.1 Paramuribaculum sp.
GCAAAGCACGCCTTGGCGAAACCGACGCACACGCCGGACGATGCATCAGGCATCGCAACACGGCAGCCTACACCGGATGGTGCACACGACATAGCCGCCGGGCAGAAACCAACCGCATCGGGAGCGGTCGTAGACCGCACACCTTTGTAAACCCCGCCATGGCGGGCAAAGCACGCCTTGGTGGGGTTTACGCATAAGCCACACGGCATCTTCGTAGAAGAGCCGCAGGAACAGTTTTACGAAATTACTCACATAATCCTTATATAGCATGAGTCGAGTCAGCTCACTACATCATATCGTTTTCAACACTTACCAAAGAGAACGAACTATCACACTAAGTGAACGACGCACACTTTATGCATTTTTCCACGCCGTAATCACAGCCAACAACTGCAAGACACTTAGAATCGGCGGAACAGACAATCACGTCCATATCTTAGTCGACCTGCACCCGACAAAAGCCTTATCATGGCTTGTTGGAGAACTAAAAAGATCGTCAAGCGTGTGGATGAAACAAAATGGCACCTTTCGACGTTTTAATGGATGGGCACATGAGTATTTTGCCAATAGCATATCGGCTACCGACAAAGATAGCGTCATACACTATATTCAGAATCAGGATCAACACCATCAGAAAATAAGTTTTGAGGATGAAATTAATGAAATATGTCGCAGACATGGGTTTGACTGGAAACCGGAATATTTCAAATAATCAGGAAACACCTTTCCTGCGGCTCTTCTACGAAGATGCCGTTTGCTTCCCCTCCATACCCCACCAAGGCGAGCTACGCACGCCATGGCGGGGCTTACAAAAGTAAATTGGTCTACGACCAACCACCCCACCACTATTCATTAATACTCAACATTCACAAAACGCCAATCTTACCCCCATATGAATAATCAAACTCATATACCTATATTACGAATCAACAGAATCGCCAGATGCATATCAACAGACCATTCATCGCCTATTGCTGCAACCACACGCCGGACGATGCATCAGGCATCGCAACACGGCAGCCTACACCGGACGGTGCACACGACATAGCCGCCGGGCAGGAACCAACCGCATCGGGAGCGGTCGTAGACCGCACACCTTTGTAAACCCCGCCATGGCGGGCAAAGCACACCTTGGTGGGGTCTACGCATAAGCCACACGGCATCTTCGTAGAAGAGCCGCCGGGACAGTTTATATTCACTAATTATTAATTACTATGCACTTTCAGGGATTGATTTTAGGAGCGGCCACATTTCTTATCATTGGGCTATTCCACCCGATAGTCATCAAGGCCCATTACCGCTGGGGCACCGGCTGCTGGTGGGTGTTTCTGATACTCGGACTGGGCTGCACCGGCGCTTCGCTCGCCGTTGCCGACACCGTGTGGTCGGCGCTGCTTGGAGTGACCGGATTCTCCTCATTCTGGACTATCAAGGAGATTTTCGAGCAGGAGCAGCGGGTGGCGCGCGGATGGTTTCCGGCCAATCCACGCCGCAGCAAGCGTTCGTGACAACGCAGAAAACAGATGATGACGTCCGGCCGCAGGCCCGACATCATCACGCAAAAAAGGCAGGCGAACCTCACGGTCAGCCTGCCGCACTATTTTTTAGTATGAAATATCGCCGGTGTTACCCGGCAATAGGGTCAGATCACTGCGGACGTGTTGCAGCCCAGCCTTCGTTCTGAGCCACGCCGAAGCCGGCATTGATCTCATCGACAGGTATCGGCAGCAGAAGGTCGCCGAGAGTGACGTTCTCTATGCGCCACTTCACCTCCGGAGCCTGATATGCGGTCAGATTGGTGACCACATTCCAGCGGCGCAGATCCCACAGGCGGTGTCCCTCCTGGAAGAGTTCGCGGGCACGCTCGTCGCGGATGAAGCTCATCAGACCGGCCTCGTCGGCGGGCAGATCAGCCGTCGAGGTGATGTCGAGATTGCGCTTGGCCACTACGAGCAGCGCACGGCGGGCGCCATCAAGATCCTTGTTTGACGCGCTGCGCAGCTTGGACTCGGCCTCGATCAGGAACATTTCGGGAGCATTGATCAGATAGTTGGTGGCCTCGGCGCAGTTGCCGCTCGCGGGCACGCCGAACTTGCCGCCGCCAAACCACGGCTTGGTATCGCCGTAAGGCACGATCTTCGAACGCTTCTGGTCAGTCCAGTACCAGATGGCGGTGCGGATGTCGTTGTCGCCCATAAGGCTCACCAGATAGGGGCTCGGACCGTAGCAGTAGGTGGTGAAGAGCGTTCCGCAGGAGTTTGCGCTCCAGTTGGTTTTCTCGTCGAGAGCGAGAGCAAGAAAGCTCTCGGTATTGGTGTTGTTGCCGGCATACAGAGCCTCGTAGGCCTCCGGATCATAGGTCAGCGTGGCGATGCCCTTGGCGGCAAGAGCGTCGGAGGCAGCCTGTGCGGCGCCGTCAAAATCCTCAAGCATGAGCTTCACGCGGGCCATGAGGCCGAGAGTAGAAGCCTTGCCGAAGGCAAACATCGAGCGGCGGTCGCCCACCTCGTTGAATCCGGCCAGAGCCTTGTCGAGATCGGAGAGTATCTGGGCATAGCAGTCGCCCACAGTCGAACGGCTCACGGTCGAACCCGGCTCTACGGGCGTATCCACAATCACCACGCCGGGAGTCGAGGAATAGTCCTGACCGTTGACCTTCACCTGATGACCGAACACGTTGGTCATCACGCTCATCGCGTAGGCTCTAAGCGCATGGGCCTCGGCCTTGGCGCGGATGAGCGTAGCCTTGTCGGCTTCGCCGGCCGACGGTATCAGCTCGTCGCAAGCCTGGATGATGCGGGCCGAGTTGTCGACCACCTTGTAGCCGTAGGCCCATATATAGAGCATCGAATACTCGGTGTCGAGATAATTGAACTGATACATCGCGTTCTGGTGGCTGTTGGAGCCGTTCCAGTAGGTGATGTCCGACGCCAGGTCGGGGGTGACTGTAGCGTAGTTGCCGGCGAAATAATACTGGCTGAAACGATAGTAGGTGCCGTTGAGAGCCAGCTCCACGCGGTTGGCGTTGTCGAGGGCGCCATCCATGTCGACAGCGTCGTAGATGTCGGTGTCGAGGAAGCTGTCGCCGCACGAAGTCATCGTCATGGCGGCCACCGCAGCCACTCCGAGCGCCTTTGCAAATATATTTTTCATCTTGTTTAGCTTCTTGTTTTGTTAAAGGTTAGAATGTCACCTGTACGCCACCGGTGAAGGTGAACACCGCCGGATACTGCCATGCGATCTGGCCCGACGAGTATGTCTCGGGGTTGTAGCCGGTGAAGTCGCTTGCAGTCCATGTGTGTACATTGTCGAAAGTGGTGTAGACACGGAGCTTCTGCACGAAGAAACGGCGCGTGAGCTTGGCCGGCAACGTATAACCGAAAGTGATGTTACTCAGGCGCAGATAGTTGCCGCTCATCAGCCAGCGGGTGGAGTTGGCCATGGTGTTGTTGGGGTCGCCGTAGATATACTGCGGATATTTGCCGTTGGGGTTCTCGGGAGTCCAGGAGCCGGTCACAACCTTTTCGAGCGGTGTGCGCATGTCCATGCCCCAGCCGGTGAACTTGTGGCCCGAATCATACACCTTGCCGCCCAGACGGTAGTTGAACTGCATCGAAGCGTCGAAGCCGTAGGCGTTGGCCGAGAAGCCGAATGCGCCGAACACCTTGGGATCGGCCGAGCCGACATAGCGCTTGCCTGCCTCGAAATAGTTTTCGGTCAGCTCGTCGCCTTCAGTTCCCTTGTAGTAGAGAGCCTTGCCGTTTTCAGGATTGACACCCGCATACTTGGGCATGTAGAACTGACGGTAGGGATGACCCTCCTCGATGATAGTGTAGGTGCTCTCCACAGAACCGTCGGCGAGCTTTATCACCTCGTTGCGGTTCCATGTGATATTAGCGAACACGTTGACAAGCACGTCGTTGGTGTAGAATGCGGTGCCGTTGACGCCAAACTCTATACCGCGGTTGCGGATCTTGCCGATGTTCTTGTACCACGAGCCGAGGCCTGTCGTATAGGAGAGGGGCACCGAATAGAGTGCGTCGGAGGTGTCTTCGTTGTAGTAGTCAAACGTGAAGTGCACGCGGTTGAGCAGCGACAGGTCGAAACCTACGTCGAACTTGCGCGATGTTTCCCACGACAGGTCGGGATTGGCCACCTGCGAGGGCACCATGCCGGGCTTACCGGCGTAGTTGAAGCCGAGCTTGTAGAAGCCGCGGGCGGCATATACCGAGCCGAGGCTCTGGTTGCCCACCGTACCGTAGCTCGCGCGCAGTGCGGCGTTGGTCAGCAGACGGTTGCCCTTGAGCCACTCCTCCTGAGTCAGGCGCCACTTGCCGCCGACCGACCAGAAGTTGCCCCAGCGCTTGTCGTTGCCGAATATCGAGCTGCCGTCGCGACGGAACGATGCCGAGAGATAGTAGCGGTTGTCGTAGCTGTAGTGGAAGTCGCCGAAATATGATGCCAGACGGCTCTGCTCCTTGTAATAGGAGCTGTCGCCCCACGATCCGGCGGTGCTGAGATCGCGCATGCCGTCGGCGGCGAAGGGGAAGTCCTGACCCGAGTAGTACTCCTGCCAGTAAGTGCGGCGCATCATCTCCTGGCCCAGAAGCAGGTTGATGGTGTGCTTGCTGCCGAAGGTGTAGTCCCATCCGAGGGTATTGGTCCACGTGAGGGTTGTAGTGTTGGCGTTATACTGCTGTCCGAGGCCGTTGTAGTCCTGACCCTGCGGATTGGTGATGGCGCTCCAGTACTGATACTGGCGCTGTCCCATGATGTTGACGCCGAAGTTGGTCTTGGCCCAGATGCCCTTGCCGAAATCCACGCGCAGCCAGGGATTGGCGTTGATGGTCTGGTTGTTGATCTGGTTGAGGTCGCCCACCTTCGGATCCATTACAGCCAGAGGGTTGTACGACACGGGGTTCCACTCCCACTTGCCGTCGACCTCCACACGCGTGGGATCAAACGGGGTCATCGAGCTGATGGCGCCGGTCATCGGGGCGGCCATGCTGCCGGAGGTCGACTGCGAGGTCGACTGGTTGTCGGTGTAGCTGTACTGCGAGTTGAGTCCCACGGTGAGGAACTTATATTTCGAGTCGAGGTTGATGCGGCCCGAATAGCGGGTGTTGCTCGAACCGATCATCAGACCGTCGGTGCTGTTGTAGCCGAGGCTCACATAGTAGTTGGTCTGGCTGACGGTGCCGTTGAATGCCAGATTGTAGTCCTGATAATAGGGCTTGCGGGTGATGGCTTTCACCCAGTCGGTCGAGGTCTTGCCGTCCCATCCGAAATACTGGTCGGTGAGAAACTCGCGGGCTTCCTGAACATTGTCGAAGTCGCCCGACGCCACTACGCCCTGGCTTATGAGGCTCATCATCTGCTCCGAGTTGGCAAACTTCATATTGTTGTTGGCCATAGAAGAGAAGCCCTGACGGGTTTCGAATGTCACGTTAAGACGGCTCTGACCGCCCTTTTTGGTGGTGATCACCACCACGCCGTTGGCCGCACGCGATCCGTAGATGGCCGTAGCGGCGGCATCCTTCAGCACTGTGACGCTCTCGATGTCGGCAGGATTGTAGGCCGCCATCGGGTCGAAGTAGCTGTTGGATGACGACGACATGTCGTCGTAGTCGGAATTGACAGGCACGCCGTCGATCACGTAGAGAGGCTGCGAGGAGCTGCTGAGCGAGCCCATGCCGCGAACGTAGACCGAACCCCACTGGCCGGGAGACGAGGTGGAGTTGTTATACTGGAAACCGGTCACCGTGCCTTCGAGCGATTTCACGAAGTTGGCGTCGCTCTTGCGGTCGACCACATCGCCGTCGACCACCGATGCCGCGCCGGTGAAGGCAGCCTTGCGGGTCGCGCCGTAGCCGGTCACCACCACTTCGTCGAGCATCAGCTCGTCGCTCTCCATCACGATACGGACATCGGGCTTCACGGCCACTTCCACAGGAAGCATGCCTACGTAAGATACCGTGAGGCGCTTCACGTCGGCGGGCACCGTCAGACGGAATTTGCCGTCGATGTCGGTCTGAGTGCCGATCGAAGTGCCTTTTGCCTTGACTGTGGCTCCCACCACCGGCTCATCGTCGGCAGTGACTACCACGCCACGCACATTGACCGTCTGGGCCGATGCGCCGATAGCTATGGATGCCACCATCATAAGTAATAAAAACAGCTTTTTCATACTTAAGAAAATGTGTAAATAAATAATATTGATTTATGTGTAATGACTTCAGGATCGCGCCGACTTCGCATCGGGGCCTTCTATCAAAATCCTCGCAAAGATACATAGCATTCTTTAACCTTAATTAATATAGCCCCCCCCCGATTAACTTTATTTTGCATTTTTAACTATTCAAATGTTAGCAAATTCCCAAATTTAACAGTCCAACGGCATATTATGACAAAGCGCCGCACCGGAAGCTGTTCCGGCACGGCGCGCAAGTTATTGTAGCTTAGTCCGCACAGACTTCAGCAAGAAGCCGGCGGCGCTATAGCATATGGATTACCAGATGATCACACGCTCCTCGGCGGGACGATACATCGGCTGGCCTTCGGTGATGGAGAAGGCTTCGAAGAACGGCTCGATATTGCGCAGAGTGACATTCACGCGGTTTTTGCCGAGCGAATGCACGTCGCCCTGAGTGAGCGAGCGCATCTCGGCCTCGCGGATGTTCTGAGCCCAGAGGTTGGCGTAGTTGAGATAGAACACCTGAGCGGGAGTGAAGCCGTCGATCTTGGCGGTGGCCACATCCACGCCCTTCTGTTTCTGCGAGTTGAGGAACGCTGTCATAGCCACGCGCAGACCACCCTGGTCGGCGATGTTCTCGCCCAGGGTATAGGTGCCGTTGGCATTCAGACCCGGGAGCACCTCGACGGCGTCGAACTGCTTGACGAGCTGGTCGGTCAGAGCCTTGAACGCTTCGGCATCCTGCGGCTCCCACCAGTCGGTCATATTGCCCTTGGCGTCGAAATGACGGCCCTGATCGTCGAAACCGTGGGTCATCTCGTGGCCGATCACCACGCCGATACCGCCATAGTTCTCGGCGTCGGACGAAGCCGGATCGAAGAACGGAGCCTGAAGTATCGCTGCCGGGAACACGATCTCGTTGGCCAGCGGGTTGTAGTAGGCGTTGACAGTCTGCGGAGTCATGCCCCCAGCGGTGCGGTCGACCGGCTTGCCCCACTTCGAAAGCATGTCGCGGGTGTGCCACATGCTCACCTCGTGCATATTGTCATAATAGCTCTTCTCGGGATCGATCTCCATCGAGCTGTAGTCCTTCCACTTGTCGGGATAGCCGATCTTGACGGTGAAAGCGGCAAGTTTCTCGCGTGCGCGGGCCTTGGTGGCGTCGCTCATCCATGTCAGCGAGTCGATATGCTGGCCGAGAGCCGTGCGCAGGTTCTCGACAAGGCCGAGCATATACTGCTTCGACGATTCGGGGAAGTATTTCTCCACGTAGAGCTGGCCTACAGCCTCGCCCATGGCGCCTTCGGTGGCGCTGAGAGCGCGCTTCCAGCGCGGACGCTGCTCCTGCGCTCCGCTGAGCACCTTGTAGAACTCAAACGAGGCGTCGGAGAAGGCGTCGGAGAGGTATCCGGCAGCTCCCGAAACATATTTCCACAGGTAATAGTCCTTGATCTGACGGTCGGTAAGCGACGACATCAGAGCGTTGGCGCGCGCCATGCTCTTGGGGTCGGTCACGATAATGGTGTCGATCGGAGTGGTGATATCCATTGTTTCAACGAAGAAGCGATCCCAGGGCACTGCGGGATAGTCCTTCTTGAGCGACTCGAACGAGCGGGGATTGTACATAGCCTGTATGTCGCGGCTCTCCTCGCGGGTCTTGGCGTCGCGGGCCATTGCCGTCTCGATCTCCATGACGGTGTTCATGATGCGCGCGGCGGTGTCGGCGCTGAATCCGGCATTGAGCAGCTGGCTGTTGATAAGAGTCTTGTAGGCCTCGCGCACCTCGGTGTTGCGGGGATCGTCCAGCAGATAGTAGTCGCGGTCGTTAAGACCCATGGAGCCGCCGGAAAGATACATGGCATATTCGTCGGAGTTGACCATATTCTCCATCGGACCGGCACCCATAAAGGGGGATCCGTACTCCTTCTGGAACCAGAGGAAGAGATCGGCCATTCCCTCGTGGGGAGTGTTTTCGATCTTTTCGAGTCCGGCGCGTATCGGAGCGGCGCCCTCGGCGTTGCGGCGCGCAGAGTCCATGGCCTGATTGTAGATGGTCGACACCTTGAAGGCCACGGTGCCTGCCTCGGGATTGGTGGCGGCAAGTCCGGTGATGATATCCTTCACGCGCGCCTCCGAAGAGTCGTTGAGCACATTGAACTGGCCGTAGCGTGAATATTCGGCGGTCAGCGGATGAGCCTCCTGCCAGCGCTGTGTGACATGTTCGTAGAAGTCGGTGCCCGCGGGGATCGAATCATTGATCAGATTCGCGTCGAGGCTTTTCAGATGCTCGCTTTTGGAGCAGCCTCCGAGAGCAAGCGCAGTGACTGCAGTCAAAGCGATAACGGTTTTTGGTTTAAGCATATTAAAGGGTTAATTATAGGCTAAATATATGGTGCAGGAGCCGAATGTCAGCGGCAGGTGGCGCGCCGACTTCCATCCGCTCGCCTCAAGCAGCGCGCACATCTCCGCGCCCTGCGGCACGGCTGCGATGCTCTGCGGCAGATAGCTGTAGGCAGTGGAGTCGCGGCTCACGAGCCTGCCCAGCGCGGGCACTATGCCGCGCGTGTAGAGCCGGTAGAGCGGGCCGGTTATCGGACCTCGGGGAGTCGACAGCTCGAGCACGCAAAGCATGCCTCCGGGACGCGTCACCCGCGCCATCTCGCGCATACCGGCCGAGAGATCGGCGAAGTTGCGCACGCCGAACGCGGCAGTCACCACGTCGAACGTGCCGTCGGCAAACGGCAGAGCCAGACAGTCGGCAGCCATAAGGCTGATGCGGTCCGACATGCCGGCGCGGGCCACCTTCTCGCGGCCTATGCCGATCATCCCCTCCGAGAGATCGACGCCGGTTATCTCCGCGCCGCCGATCCTGCGGGCCATCTGAATAGCCAGATCACCCGTGCCGGTGGCCACGTCGAGTATCCGCGACGCGCCGTGACGCGCCACCAGACCGACGGCCTTGCGGCGCCACAGCCGGTCGATGCCGAGCGTCATGGCCCGGTTCATGAAGTCGTAGGAGGGCGCTATGCGGTCAAACATCCGCCTCACCTGCGAAGCCTTGTCGTCGGGCGACGACGCATCGGGCTTCACATTTTCGCATTCGGCTCCCATCTTGTCAGGTGCCGGAGCCTCAGCGGTCGAGATTGTTCAGACAGTCGAGCACATTCACCTCTATGCGGCGCTCCAGATCGCTCTCGGCGGCCTTGACAAAGGGACGTCCCGTCACATGCTCGTAAAGCTCGATATAGCGGGCGCTGACGCTCTCGCAGAACTCATCGGTCATCTCAGGCACCTGCTGGCCCTCATTGCCCATGAAACCGCGGTCGATCAGCCACTGGCGCACGAATTCCTTGGAGCGCTGACGCTGAGGCTCGCCCTTGGCCAGCCGCTCCTCGTAGCCCTCGTCAGAGAAATAGCGCGACGAGTCGGGAGTGTGGATCTCGTCGATCAGTATCACCTCGTCGCCGAGCTTGCCGAACTCATATTTCGTATCGACAAGTATCAGTCCCTTCTCGGCGGCCATCTGCGTGCCGCGCTCAAACAGACGGCGCGTATAGCGCTCCATCACCTCGTAGTCCTTCTCGCTCACCAGACCCTGCGCGATGATCTCCTCGCGCGAGATATTCTCGTCATGTCCGGCATCGGCCTTGGTGGTGGGAGTGATTATAGGCTCGGGGAAACGCTCGTTCTCCTTCATTCCGTCGGGAAGCTTCACGCCGCACAGTTCGCGGCATCCGGCCGCATATTCGCGCCATGCGCTTCCGGTCAGATAACCGCGTATGATCATCTCCACGCGAAATCCTTCACAGCGCTTGCCGGCGGCCACCATCGGATCGGGAGTAGCCAGCAGCCAGTTGGGGCAAATATCCGACGTCGCCTCAAGGAAGTAGGCGGCGATCTGATTGAGCACCTGTCCCTTGTAGGGTATACCCTTGGGCAGGATCACATCGAATGCCGAGATACGGTCGGTGGCTATCATGACCAGAAGGTCGTCGGAAAGCGAATAAACGTCGCGTACTTTTCCGTGATACACTCCCGTCTGTCCCGGGAAGTGGAAGTCAGTGGTTGTAAGAGTGGTGGCCATATTGTAAATTGTTCAGTATGCCGCGAAATTAATCATTTTTCCCCTTTCTGACAAATTTGCTTTCACTCCCCCGTCGCCGGCCTCCATCCAATCACCCGCATCCCATCACGCCACCGCCCGGCCAGCTAAGCGCCGACGCACGTAATCGCCAACACACCAACCTTTTACAAAATCATTTATCGCAATTTGCGATAAATTGCGATAAAACAATCTACACACTGCTGGGACATAATCACTTCCGCTTCACGTTAAAAAAAACAGGCCCCGCCGGATGGCGGAGCCTGTAGCATATTGCAGGGTTATTGATTATCAATAGCCGGGGTTCTGCTCGAGCAGCGGGTCAGCACCGAGAGTGCTGTTGTCGATCGGCCAGAGGAGCTTGTGAGCTTCCTGAGCTGTCAGAACAGGCACAGAGGTCACTACAGCCGAGCCATCGTTTTCCACCATCCATGCGTTGTCCACCGGATTCAGGCCATAACCTATGCAGCCCTGCGGCTGGAACACGAGGTGATCGGTCTGCGCACCATCCTTGACCAGAGTCAGGCGGCGGAGATCCCACCAGCGGTGACCTTCCATGTAGAACTCCTTGTCGTACTCCTTCAGGAGAGCCACTTCATTGTCAGCGAACGAAGAGGGAATGAAGCCATGCACGGCAGCATCGTAATTCGCACCATAAGCGCGCTTGCGAACGATGTCGATATTGTTCTTCAGACCGTTTTTGTCGTCAAGATAGTTGCAGCACTCTGCAAGTTTCAGGTGAGCGTCGGCCAGACGGTAGATAGGCACATCCACCTTAAACTGGTAGTAGTTGGAACCGGCGATGATCGACGGGCGGAACTTGATGACGAAGCATCCTGCGAGCTTATAGTCGTGCGGATTAAAGCTATTCAGCATCAAGGTGTTGGTTCCACGATCAGCATCAGTGAGATGGTACTGGGGATAGAAAGCATCACCACGGCTGTCGGCTTCATCGAAGTGATAGTAAAGCGCATTCTTATACAGATAACGCATTACGCCGAAGTTGGCCTTGTCCCACACCTTGCTTGTACGCTGCGTCAGCTTGCCATCCTTCTCCTCACACCAGCGACCGAAACGGTAGGCCTTACCGCTGATCTTGCCCCAGCCGTCGTCGGCCATGGTCGACCAGTAGTTGTTGCCGGCCGCACCGGTAGTACGCGACCACAGGAAGTTGGTTTCAGGCGAGGCATAGTAAACGCCGTCCTCTTCCGACGAGTAGCAGACAGAGAAGATCGCCTCCTTATTGTGCGACGAAGTCCAGATGCTGTAGAAATCCGACTGAAGAGCGAATCCGTAATTACCGATTACATTTTCGAAATATCCCTTGGCGGTCTGAATGTCGGATGTTCCACCGGCGGCATGGTCGCCTGTAGCCACCTTGGCGCTCCAGAGATAAACCTCGCCTGCAAGCATTTCAGATGCAGCTTTGCTCCAGTAATAGTCCTTTTTATTGGATTTGAACACGTAGTTTGACTCATTGAAGAGCTCGATCGACTTCTTCACGTCATCCTTGATGAAGTTGAGAGTTTCCTCGGCTGTAGCACGCGCCATGTAGAGCTTCTCGGGATCATATTCGCCGAGGAGCACGTCGGGCACAGTACGCAGAGGCACACCGCCATACATCTTGTACATCTGGAAGTAGCAGTAGGCACGCTGACCATAAGCCATAGCCATGAGTCCCTTGCGGGTATCCTCATCGAGAATCTCCACGCCCTCGTTCTCACAGCGATAGAGCACTTCGTTGTAGTTGGCGATCATACCGTGCCATCCGCCGAAATTGGAGAACTGGGGATGCGACACATCGACCACCTGCTGGATAACGTCGGAGTCGGCTGTACCCGAACCGTCGATAGTCGACAGCGTGAAGATACCCGAGCGAAGTTCACCGGCAGAGAACATTACCTGATAGGTAAAACCACGGAACTGATTGGCGAGTGCTATCTGGTTGCCCTCGAATTCAGTCTTTGTTTTCCAGAAAGTCTCAGGCACATACCAGTCCTGGGGCTTCAGATCCAGTTCGTTAGCGCACGACATGTACACCATACCCGTGCCGGCAACGATGGATCCGAGAAGTATTTTGCTGATTATATTTTTCATTGTTTTGATTCTGTTGATGGTTTAGAAAGATACGTTCACGCCGAACACAATGGTGCGGGGAAGGTTGTACGTACCGCCGTTACCTGCTGTATTACCGCTCCAGTAAGTGGTGTTGTCAGGCAGAGGTATTGTGCAGCTCTTGAGATAACCGAGGTTCTGTCCGGTAACGCTCAGAGTCAGACCCTGGCTGGCGAACTTCTTGCAGATGCTTGCGGGAAGCTGATAGCTGAGCGAGAGCTCGCGGCAAGCGAGGTAGGCTCCGTTCTGACACATCAGCTCGTTGGTACGGATATAGTTGTCGGTACCATACTGCGATGCCCATGCCACACGGGGATACTTGGCGTTGGGGTTGTCGACAGTCCATGTATCGCGGATCTCCTTGGGGAACGCCATAGCTCCCTGTCCTTCGCCGAGCCAGAATGCCATGTTCGAGTCATATACCTGGAATCCCCAGCCCATGTCGAAGCGGGCGTAGAGGCTCAGACCCTTCCACGACAGTGTGGTGTTGAAACCACCGCTCCATCGAGCGTCGCGGTGACCGATGACCTTACGGTCCTTTGCCTCGATCTTGTTGTCGCCGTTGCGATCCTCATAGATAAGGTCGCCGGGCATCAGACGAACCATATTGGAAGCCGCGTAACCAAGAGCTACCAGACGCTGACGACCCGATTCGTTGGCGTAAACCACAGCACCGTTAGAGGGAGCGATGTCAATATAGTCGCCGAGGGCGTCGATGTCAGCCTGAGTGCGTGCCATCTTCACCACGCCGTAGCCCACCTGCTTGTAGGGATTCTGACCTTCCTGATAGCCGCCGATCCATGTGGTTTCGTCACCGTTGCCGGTCCACACTTCCACGCCGCCCTGACGGTTGTTGGCCAGGCCGTTTTCAGGAAGCTTCACGATCTTGTTGTCATTGAGAGTGAGGTTGGCGCCGAGAGTCCACTGGAAGTCCTTCAGACGGAGCAGAGTGGCGTTGATGTCGATCTCAAGACCCTGGTTGCGATATTTACCGTTGTTGTATGTAACGGCAGAGAAGCCGGTTGTCGGGGGGAGCGACAGAGGAGCATACTTGTCGGATGTCGTGCGGTTGTAATACACGAGCGAGAGGTTGAAGCGGTTCTGGAGGAAACCGAAGTCAACGCCCACCTCACCTGTTGTAGCTGTTTCCCAGCTCAGGTTGGGATTGGGAAGCGTAGAGATGCGATAACCCTTCTCACCGTCGTACTGGTAAGCGCTGTATGCGCCGCGGAGAGTGTAATAACCGAGGCGGTCACGGTTGATGATAGCGTTGCTACCATACGATCCGCGCACTTTGGCATAGTTGATAAATCCAAGTCCGGGAGTGTTTTTCCAGAAATCTTCCGACGAAACAACCCAGCCGGCGCTCACACCGGGGAAGAAGCCCCAACGCTTGTTGAGCAGACGAGAGTATCCGTCCTCACGGAATGTGAAAGCGAGCAGATATTTGCCCATATAGTCATAGCCCACACGTCCGAAGTACGACATCAGAGCCTCTTCAGCGTGGTTCGATGACATTTCGCGGCTCTCCTGAGTTGTATTGCCAAGCACAGGGAAAGGAGCCGGGCCGTCATAACCGCTGGCGCTGAAATCAAGATATTTGCGCTTGTAGAACTCCAGACCGGCCATCGCCTCTACATTATGCTTCTCAGCAAAGGTGCGGTTGAAGTTGGCAACGAGATTGTAGGTCTGGTCGAAGTAGCGGAGGAAAGAAGCGCTGGTGCTGTAATTGCGTGATACACCGACAGAACCCTCAGGATTGTCTGCACCAGTGTTGTTTGTCACATAGGCATAGTTCAGAGCCTGTGTATACTGTTCGTTGTAGTACCATGCCATAGTGCCCTTAAGTGTCAGACCGTCGATGATCTTGGCAGTGAGGCTCTGGGTCATAGAGAACTTGTCGCTCTGGTAGTCGCGGTCAAATTTGCCCTTGTTGACATTGACGTTCATAGTCGGGTTGCCGGTACCGAACAGTTCATTACCCTCCTCATCGCGGTAGCGAACGAACTTGTAGCCGAAGCCACGGTTCATGAAGTAGACGGTGCTGAGCTGCGGCTGGTCGTTGAGCCAGTTGGCGCGAGTGTAGTTAAATACCGAATTAGCGGTCAGCCAGTCGTTGAGCTTGTAGTTTCCGGTAAACGCGAAGTTGTAGCGCTTGTAGAAGGTAGTCTTAACAACGCCCTGTGCGTCATAATATCCGAGAGAAGCATAATAGCTGCCCCTATCGTTACCACCCGAGAAGCTGACATTGTAATCCTGGGTAACGGTCGGCTTGCGCAGGTTGATGTCAAGTATATCCTGGTTCCAGTAGAGGATGGTGTTGTCGCTGACGGGGTCAAGCATCTCTTTCCATCCGCCGAGGCCGAGCAGATATTCGGTCTTCTCGTTCTTCTGAAGGATATTGTAGTTCATGTTGTTCGACCACTCCTGGCGACCGATACCGCCGGGCTGGTTGTTACCGAAAAGCATGGAATTCCACGAAGCTGCATAGTTGCCGCCGGGAAGCATCCACTCGGTGTTGGTACATGCTGTGCGGTAGTAGTAGAGGTAATCCTCATCGGTACAAGCCTCATAGCCGTTGTTATAGTAACCAAGACCCACTTTGGCGCTCAGCGTCACACGACCTGTGCCGCTCTTACCGGCCTTGGTTGTGATCAGGATCACACCGTTGCCTGCACGTGCACCATAAAGAGCCGTAGCGCCGGCATCCTTCAGGATCTGCATGTCCTCGATGTCGTTGGGGTTGATGTCGCTCATGCTGTCGCGGATATTGCCGTCGACGATCACCAGAGGCTGGTTGCTGCCGCCGTCATAGTTCGTACCGCCACGCACGGTGATCGAAGGAGTGGCCGAGGGGTTACCGCTGGTCACAGACACCTTCACACCCGAGATAGCGCCCACAAGAGCCTGAGCCGGGTTGGCATTGGTACCGACCGTAAGAGTCTTTTCGCTAACTTTGGCGATAGAGTTGGTCACCTTGGCGCGCTTCTGTTCTACGCCGTAACCCATCACCACTACCTCGTCGAGGACATTGGAATCCTCCTTCATGACGATAGTCAGAGGAGCACCGTCCCACACTACGGTAACGGGATTATAACCTATATAGTTGGCCACAATCTTCTGGCCGGGCTTAACGCCTGAAAGTGTAAATTCGCCGTCGATGTTGGCGGAAGCTGCTATAGTTGTTCCTTCAACGCGGACTGTTGCACCAACCAGAGGTTCGCCGGTTTCGTCGACAATCGTACCGGTGCATTTACCGTTGGCCTGCTGAGCCTGAGGCAGCGCGCTTTCGCTGGGTGAGGCTACTGCTGCCATGGGAGCGCATACCGCCATAGCAAGGGCCACACACCAATTTTTTAAGCTGGTATTATTCATTTTGCACTGTGTTTTTGATTATTGTTTATGCAGCCGGAGCAGCCGGTACTGTGTAAGTGACGTCAGCATAGTCGCTGTAGCTGTAGTCGCAATTGCCGTTGCCGCGAGTACGGAAGGAGAAGATATACTTGCTTCCGGGGATCAGGCCGTCGGCCACAGTCGATGTCACATTGAGCTTGTCGGTCGAGAATGAGCCGACATTGGATGTGGTTTCTTTGCCATCTTTAACAGTAACAAGCTTCACCACCAGCTCATATCCTCCAGCGCTGGTCACAGCCTGTTCAGGCCATGTGAGAGTCACCTTGGCACGGATCACCTTGCCCCACGATCCATCCGAGGTCACACCTTCGGTTTCATAGAAAGTGGTGTTAGATGCCGTAACAGAAATCAGAGGAGCAGTGACAAACTGACGATAATAGAAATCGCCATCAGTCAGGCCACTCTTGTCGCCAGCGAGGCTACGCACAGCCACCGTATATACGGTAGCAGGCTGCAGACCGCCATAAGTAGCCTTGTATGTGCGGTTGTCATAATCATTGGAAGTCACTTCCTGACCAAGATTCTCACGCGAACCCTGATAAAGCACCACCTGATAGCCCGCACAATTGTCGTTGGGCACAGTCGACCAATAGATCGAAACTGAGTTCGATGTCACACGACAAGAGTTGACTGGCACCTGACCCATCTGGACAGGCCCGTCATCACTGCAGCTGACAAACGAGAGCGATGTTGCCAGAATTACTCCCAGCATCATCATTGCTTTTCTAAGCTTGTTCATAAACTGATTGGTTAGTTAATTAGGAAATTAAGGTATTATTATATTGAGTATACTATGTTAAATCCATGGTAAGGCTGTCGTAGGTTTGGTTAAAAATCCTTTTACATCCGAACATAAATTTATGCAAAAGTAGAATAAAAAAATCTACCCTCCCCCATTAACAATATAAAATTTGTTAACGACTGCGATTTTAACAAAAAACTCGCTCGATTCGAATGGCAAAGATAGTAATTATTGTGTTAACGACAGATAACACCTATTTAATAGTACTATTTAGGGAGATCAGAACTATCGGAGGGATCAGAAAAAAATTGGAGAAATCAGAGTCATCGGAATTATCAGAATCATCAGAAATATCAGACAGCCTCGCCCCCAGCCCTCCGACAGCTCCGATAGCTCTGATCCCTCCGATCTATCCGATAACTCCGATCCCTCTTATTCCTCTTATTC
>JAIDKJ010000022.1 GCA_029051835.1 Paramuribaculum sp.
CCACATAGGCACCGACCGGCTGCCGGAAGTGATCAAAGCCATACGCCACACGATAGAACGCTGTGGCGGAGAGGTGAGATTTTCCACCCGCGCCGAGCGAATACTCACCGATGAGGCCGGACACGCCACAGGAGTGACCACCGACCACGGCGACATCCACGGCAAGGTGATACTGGCCACCGGACACTCGGCGCGCGACGTCTACCGCACCCTGCGCGCATCGGGTATAGGCATGGAAGCAAAAGGGATTGCCATAGGAGTGCGCCTCGAACACCCTCAGGCGCTTATAGACCGCATACGCTACCACAACCCCGCCGGACGCGGAAAATATCTGCCGGCCGCCGAATACACCATGCTGACGCGGGTGGAAGACCGCGGAGTATATTCATTCTGCATGTGTCCGGGAGGATTCATCATCCCCGCATCGAGCGAACCGGGGCTTCTGGTCGTCAACGGCATGTCGCCCTCCAACCGTGGCACACGATGGGCCAATTCGGGCATGGTCGTGGAGCTGCTGCCCGACGACGTGGCCACCCCCGAAGGAGCTGACGAAACTCTGCGCATGATGCTGTATCAGGAAGAGATAGAGCGACGTTTTTTCAACGCAGGCGACGGCACACAGAAAGCTCCCGCACAACGCATGACCGACTTCGTAGCCGGACGAGCCTCCACATCACTTCCCCCTTCGTCGTACGCCCCGGGGCTGTATCCGGCCAGAGTGGACCAGCTGCTCCCCGAGGGCATATCGCGCCGCCTTCGCAAAGGATTTGAAGAGATGGGACGCAAAAACCGAGGATTCCTGACCTCGGAAGCTACCGTGATAGGCGATGAACCACGCACAGCGGCTCCCGTCAGCCTCGGCCGCGATCCCTCCACATTGCAGTCGCTGACCACCCCCGGCTTATTCCCGTGCGGCGAAGGCGCCGGATATGCCGGCGGCATCGTATCGGCCGCCATCTACGGCGAGCGATGCGCCGAGGCTCTGGCGGCATCGATACAGCCCGACGGCCAAGGCCATCAAACTCTTGAGAGATAACATTGTTGAATTAAACACGGAGTAATTCCGACAGATTCCAAACAAGCAATACCAATGTTTACAGCATCCGAAAAACGAAAAGAGAATATCGCCGAATATCTGCTGTATATGTGGCAGATTGAGGACATCATACGCGCCAACGATCTCGACATAGACCGTATTAAAGCCAATGTGATCGACCATTACACCGGCCTGTCGGACGAACAGCGCCGGCAGATGACCGAATGGTATGAGAGCCTGATCGACATGATGCGCCGCGAGGGCGTGGCCAAAAGCGGCCACCTGCAGCTCAACCGCAACGTGATAGTGCAGCTCGTGGACCTGCATCTTGCTCTGCTCAAGGATCCGCGATTTGCAGAATACACCGCCGAATTTTACCGTACGCTCCCCTACATCGTGGAACTGCGGGCCAAAAGCGGCGACGAGCGCCCCGGAGAGATCGAAACCTGCTTCAACGCACTCTACGGAATGCTGATGCTGCGGCTACAGCACAAAGAGATCACCGATGCCACACGTGAAGCCATCACACAGATATCAAAATTCATAGCCCTCCTCGCCCGCAACTTCAAACTTGATGAAGAGGACAAACTATTCCAACCCGAACAACAATAACCAACATCAATGATATGAAACTACCATTCATGACCCTCGCAGCCGGAGCGTTTCTGGCAGCATCGTGCGCCCACGCGGCCACATCGACCGACAACTACACCGTCACCCTTCCGCTTTCGGAGGACGAAGACGGCCTGACGGCCTACATCATCGACTTCGACACCAGTTCCAAGCTCGACTCGACTGTGGTGGATGGCGGCAAAGCCATTTTCAAAGGCACTGTGACCACCCCCGTTTTTGCCAGAGTGATCCTCGACGGCAACCGCGCCGGACAATTCGTGCTTGAAGAGGGCGACATCTCCTTCAATCCCGCCAACCGCATGGCCGCAGGCTCGCCGACCAACGACGCACTCGTCAATCTCATGTCGGAG
>JAIDKJ010000220.1:0-8114 GCA_029051835.1 Paramuribaculum sp.
CTTCTAAGCCTCATCTATGCCGACGGACCGCAGGCCTACTCCAACGATGTGAGGATTTTCGGACGCCGGCGCGGCACAGGCGAAAGCATCTGGGAAGTAAAACGCCTCATAGGATACATATCGCCCGAAATGCAGATGTATTTCGGTGGCGGAAGCTCTACGGTGCGTGATGTAGTTGCTCGCGGCCTCAACGACACGGTCGGATGCTATACACGCCTTTCTGACGAACAGACTGCGGCCGCCGATCAATGGATAGCCGCACTCGGCATGTCGCATCTGGCCGACCGCACATTCTCGACGCTCTCCACCGGCCAGCAACGGCTCGCGCTTCTTGCACGCACGCTCATCAAGGAGGCGCCGCTACTCCTGCTTGACGAACCGTTTCACGGGCTTGACGCGTCGCGCAAAGACGCCGTGCGGCGTATTATCGACACCATAGCGTCGCGCAGCGGAGCCGCAATCGTTTTCGTTACACATTGCCCTGAAGAGGTTCCCTCAGGCTTTGACCGCGCGCTACGGCTGCCCGCGCGCTGACCCGGCGCCACGGGCATCGAAAATCATCCCCCCATAAGACACTGCTCCCCGGAAAGCGTCGGCTTTCCGGGGAGCAGTCATATAGAGTTGTTGAAACGTCAGTCAGTGACGAGCATCAGAAGCTCATCATCGTGCCCTCAAGCAGAGTGTTGTAGACAAAGCTTACGATACCGAGGAACACGATGCCTGCCACGCACACCCACAGGGCGAAACGCTCGCTGCAAGCGCTGCGGAAGGGGGCTATCACGCAATCATCCTGCGAGATGAACATCGCCTTCACCACAAGCAGATAGTAGTAGAGCGAGATGATGGTGTTGATAAGAGCTATCAGCACCAGCACGTAGATCGCTACTGTGCCCTGAGCTATCGCTCCGGTGAAGATGAAGAACTTCGAGAAGAAGCCTGCAAACGGAGGTATACCGGCCAGAGAGAACATGGCCAGCATCATCGTGAAGGCCAGACGCGGATTTGTGCGGTAAAGACCCTTGTAGTCGTCCATCCACACCTTGCCCGAAGCATTCTCGATGGCGCCGATCACGCCGAAAGCAGCGAGGTTGGAGAAGATATATACCAGCACATAGAACATCAGCGCTGCCAGTCCCATAGGATTGAAGGCGATAATGCCGAGCATGATATATCCGGCCTGCGATATCGACGAGAATGCGAGGAAGCGCTTCATGTTTTTCTGACGCATTGCAAACAGGTTGCCCACCGTGATGGTGAGGATGATCAGAGCATAGAGCATCCACTCCCATGCCTGGGGATAGACGGTGCCGAATGCCTGCCAGAGCACTGCGAGGAAAGCGAACGCCGCCGCACCCTTCGAGATCACCGACAGATAGGAGGTGACCGGAGTGGGAGCGCCCTGATATACGTCGGCAGTCCAGAGATGGAAGGGCACGAGCGAAAGCTTGAAACCGATGCCGGCAATCACGAAAGCCAGCGCGCACACGAGCAGAGCGCTGTGCGACTCCGACCATACGGCGATAGCGATATCGGAGAAGTAGAGCGAGCCCGAAAGAGCGTAGACGTAGGAGATACCCATCATGAAGATGGCCGAGGAGAATACGGCTGTCAGTATATACTTGACGGCGGCCTCACGCGACTCGTAGCGGTGCTTGTCGAAAGCCACCATGGCGGCCAGCGGCAGAGAAGCCGTTTCCAGACCGATCACAAACATCAGGAAGTGACGGGCCGAAATCATGAAATACATGCCGAGCAGAGTCACAAGCAGAAGCTCGTAGAACTCGCCGCGACGAATTCTCACCATATCCTGATCGGCCCAGCGAAGAGCCTGTATCATGACTATGAGCACACCGACATTGAGTATGTTCTTGATATTTATCACAGGCCATGTAGCCTCATACATGCCGGAGAAGGCCACTCCCTCGCCTGCGACACCGGGCACGAAGCCGAGCACCGTGAAAGCGGCGAAGAAGATGCAGCTGATTACGCCGATCGAACCCTGCTCGCGGCGCGGCAGGAAAGTGTCGGCGAGGAAGACGATCAGAAATACGGCGAGAAGGCCGATTTCCTGCTTCATTATAAGAAACTGTGAATAGTCCATTTTCTATCTATGCAAAATTACTGGCCGATTACGGCGAAGATCGACGGGCTGAATGTAAACTTGATAAGGTCGGCGAAGAAGTTGGGGAAACATCCTATGGCTGCTACGCTGACAATGAGGGTGACGGTCGACACGCGCTCCCACCATGTGGCATCGGTGAGCTGCAGATGATGCTCGTCCTGCACAGGGCCGAAGAGCAGCTTGCCCACCACGCGGAGGATATACACCGCCGTAATCACGATCGAGCAGCAAGCCACGATGGTGAACACACGGTGGAACATATCGGCGTGCTCAAACGAACCGACGAAGATGGTCATCTCGGCCACAAATCCGCTAAGACCCGGCAGACCGAGCGAAGCGAAACCGGCTATGACATAGCAGACAGCCAGGAACGGCATGATCTTCATCAGACCGCCCATCAGACGTATGTCGCGGGTATGTGTGCGTCCGTAGATCATACCGATCAGGGCGAAGAAGAGCGCTGTCATCAGACCGTGAGAGAGCATCTGCATGATGGCGCCGGTCATGGCGGTGGTGTTGAGCATCAGGATAGCGAACAGCACCAGTCCGCAGTGGCTCACCGACGAATAGGCATTGATATACTTAAGGTCGGTCTGCACACATGCCGAGAAGGCGCCGTAGACCACCGAGATGCCTGTCAGCACCAGGAATATCCATGCAAGATCGTTGGCTGCCTGCGGCATCAGGTAGATAGCCACACGGAAGCATCCGTAGCCACCGAGCTTCATCAGTACGCCCGCATGGAGCATCGACACCGCGGTCGGAGCCGAAGCATGACCGTCGGGGCTCCATGTATGGAAGGGGAACATGGCTCCAAGCACGCCGAAGCCCACGAACGTCATCGGGAAGAGGAAATACTGCCAGCCTTCGGAGATGCTCTCGTTGGCACGGATTTCAAGGAGATTCCATGTCAGAGGCATTCCCTCTGGAGCCGAGTGGTAGAAGATGCCGATGAGGCCGAGCATCAGGAAAGCCGAGCCGCCCATAAGCATCAGGGTGAGCTTCATGGCCGAATAGTTCTTGTTGCCGCTGCCCCACACGCCGATGAGAAGATACATCGGGATGAGAGCCACCTCGTAGAACATGAACATCGTGAAGAGGTCGATCGAGATGAAGAATCCGAACACACCGGTCGACAGAAGTATCAGCCACAGGAAGAAATCCTTGGTGTTGGGTTCGACCTTCCACGAGGCGAAGCTGCCGGTCAGAAGGATGATCGACGAAAGGATGAGCATGGCTATAGATATGCCGTCGACACCCACCGCAAGATGGATATTGAGCGGTTCAAACCAGCTCCATGAATCGCAATAGAGCATCGGGGCGTCGGCGCCTGCCGCACGCAGTCCCAGATAATCTGTCAGAAGCCATATCGAAAGGGCTGTGAGCGCAAGTGATCCTACCACGGCCACGGCGCGTATCTGCCCTATGCTCCGGCAGATGGCGAGTCCGGCCAGCATCACCAGCGGAATCACCACGAAATAGATCAGAGGATTGGAAAACATAATTACTTTTTCTTTTTCTTATTGCACCGTGATTGATATTACATGAGGCAGAAAGCCGTTACAGCTGCCAGCAGAAGCACACCGATAAGGTAGATCCACACATACATCTGTATCTTGCCGCTCTGGAGGCCGCGTATCGCGTAGGAAGCCTTGTTGGTGACTATTGCCAGGCCATCCATGGCGCCGTCGATGATATGACGGTCAAACCATGCGATAGGACGCGAGATGCATCCGAAGATTATCTTGTGGGTGATGAACTGATAGAGTTCGTCCCAGTAGAAACGGTGGTGGCACCAGTCCCACAGGCGGGGCATCATGCCGGCCATGCGGTCGGGCAGCGGATTTTCCTTGCGGTACATCACTGTAGCGATAACGATAGCCACGATGGCCACTGCAAGCGACACGAGAGCCACGCTCCAGTTGAGATGGGTGAGATTGGTGAAGAAGTTGACATGATCAAACATCGGCACGCCGTTCCAGGTGACGAGATTGCCCATCGGCACGAAACCTGCAAGGCACGAAACCACGGCAAGGATCACCAGCGGAAGAGTCATCGTCCAGGGCTGGTCGGAAGGTTTGTGATGGCCTTCATGCACCTTGTGTTCCTTCCACCAGAAGATAAGGTAGTAGATGCGGAACATGTAGAATGCCGTCAGACCGGCCACAGCCGACATCCATATATACCAGAATATCGAATGTCCGAAGCAAGCCACGAGTATCTCATCTTTCGAGAAGAATCCGGCGAAAGGAATGATACCGGCTATGGCAAGGCAACCGATAAGGAAGCATACATTGGTGATGGGCATATATTTGCGCAGACCATGCATGTCGGTATAGTCGTTGGAGCCAACGGCATGGATGATAGCGCCGGCGCAGAGGAAGAGCAGAGCCTTGAACATGGCGTGGGTGAACAGATGGAACATGCCGGCCATGTAGCCGATGCCATCGTGGAACTCAGGACGCGAAACGCCGAGCGACACCATCATGAATGCGATCTGCGATATGGTCGAGAATGCCAGCACACGCTTGATGTCGATCTGGGCGCAAGCCACCATGGCGGCATAGAAAGCGGTCAGAGCGCCCACCACCACTACAATGTCGAGCGATGCCGTTTCCATCAGATAGAGCGGATAGAGGCGAGCCACGAGATACACGCCTGCCACAACCATCGTGGCGGCATGGATCAGAGCCGAAACGGGGGTGGGACCCTCCATCGCGTCGGGAAGCCAGATATGGAGCGGCATCATGGCCGACTTACCCATGCCTCCCATGAAGATCAGCACGAGAGCCCATGTTAGCACCGAAGCACCCATAAACACGGGAGCCGCGCTCTGCGCGAAGATGTTCTTGACTCCCATAGCGGTCTGCTCGCTGATCTGATATACACCCTCCATTCCGTCGACGGGAGCCGAAGTAAGCTGCATGAAGTCGAAGGTGCCGGTGTAGTACGACAGCACAAGAATGCCGATCAGGAAGCCCAGGTCGGCGAAACGGGTGACGATAAATGCCTTCTTGGAAGCCGCCACTGCCGACGGTTTCTTATAGTAGAAGCCGATAAGCAGGTAGGACGAAGCGCCCACAAGCTCCCAGAAAATATACATCTGGAAGATGTTGGTGGCCACCACGAGGCCGAGCATCGAGAAGCTGAAGAGCGACAGGAAAGCGTAGAAACGCTGGAATCCGTGCTCATACACTCCGTGATGGTCGCGCATGTAGCCCATGCTGTAGAGATGCACCATGAAAGAGATCGTGGGGATCACTATCAGCATCAGAGCCGAGATGGGATCGAGAAGGAATCCGAGTTTGATCACCAGGCTGGGAGTAAACTGCAGCCAGGTGCAGTTGAAGATGACGGCCTGCAGGCGTTCGCCGTTTTCGGCAATAAACTGCGGCGAGCCGCCATAGAAATAGGTCAACGCCGTGATATAGCTCAACACCAGCACGGTGCCCATTCCTGCCGTGCCGAGCGTGCCGGCAAGCCAATGGGGCATTTTCATGCCGGTCAGTCCCAGCAGGAGGAACATGAAGAGCGGTATGGCCAGAATAAGTATAGGTATCGTAATGTCCATGACGCGGAATGGGTTAATGTTTCATTTTGTTGAGGTCGTTGACATCGACGTTGCGCGCGGCGCGGAACACGTTGATGATTATGGCTATGGCAAGCGCTGTTTCTGCCGCCGCTATGGCTATGGCGAAGAGAGTGAAGAACATGCCTTCCAGCTGACCCGGGAAAAGATAGCGGTTGAACACCACGAAATTGATGTCGACAGCGTTGAGCATCAGCTCAAGCGATATCAGCATCGCTATCATGTTCTTGCGGGTGACGAAGCCATATACGCCGCAGCAGAACATCAGCAGCGACGGTATGAGATAATATATCATCGTAATTTCCATAACAGCTTATCTTTTGCGGGCGACTGTGACGCCACCGATTATACATGCCAGAAGCAGGACGCTGACAGCCTCGAACGGCAGCAGGTATTCGCCCTTGCCGGTGCCCATGAGTGTTTCGCCGATACGGTGCATGGACGGATTGTCCATGATCGGCAGACGGGATGCCATTTCGGCGCAGCGGCTCAGGAGAGCCCATCCGGCCACTACCAGAGTGGCGACACCCGCTACAAGGCCAAGCACGCGCTTCTTCGACACCAGACGCGCAGTGTTGTCGCCAGGATGTGAAGTCAGCAGAATAGAGAACACGAACAACACCACGATACCTCCGGCGTAGACAGCTATCTGCACGGCGCCCAGAAACTCATAGTCGAGCTTGAAGTAAAGAGCCGCAGTAGCGAAGAGTACGAACAGCAGATATGTGGCCGAACGCAAGATTTTGCGTGTGGTGACAGTCAGCACCGAGAATATGACGATCGCCAGAGCGATCACCCAGTACATGATTATACCTCCAAGTGATTCCATATCTAATAATTATTGTTTGTCAACAGGTTTTGCAGGCTCATCAGTCACAGGTTTCTCGCCCTGCGCCTTTTCGGAAGCCTCTATGCCCTCGGCAGCAGCGGCGGCAGCCTTCTTGGCGGCAGCGGCAGCCTTGGCAGCGGCTATCTTGGCCTCGCGTTCGGCCTGGATGCGCGCGAGTTCCTCAGGCGAAGGAGCCGGCTCCTCTTTCTCAGGCAGGAAATTGAGCTGCTTGACAAGCTTCTCGCGGGTGAACACAGCCTGCTCGAAATCGTTGTTGAATTCGATAGCATTCTGCGGACACGAGCTGACGCACAGCTGACAGAACGTGCAGCTGCCCAGATCATACATGTACTTGTCGAGCTTACGTTTCTTCTTGCCGTCGGCAGTATCCACCATCTTTGTGGTCAGTGAGATGGTGCCGTTCGGACAGTTGCGCTCGCAGATGCCGCAAGCTATGCACTTGTGGCGTCCCTCGGCATCGTATTTCAGCTCCAGAATCGCGCGGAAGCGATCAGGAACGTGGACGGTGTCGCGGTTTTCAGGATATTTCTCCGTCAGCTTGGGGGTGACGAACTCCTTGCCGGTGACCGTCATGCCCTTCACAAGGCTGGCGATGCCGGCCCCCAGCGACGAAAAATAATCTTTTACACTACCCATAGTTTATCGTTGATATGTTTTACTTTTTTATTGCTTGGTGATAATCGGTTGTTAATTCTATCTTACCTGACCGCCGAGTATGTCGAGCAATTCGGTGGTGATGCCCTGCTGGCGGAGCTTGTTGTATTCGAGCTGCAGCTGTTCGAGCAGTTTCTTGGCATTGTCGTTGGCGCTCTGCATGGCCATGACTCTGGCGGCCTGCTCCGACGCACGGTTTTCGGTAAACACATCGTGCATCACCGACATGATGAACATCGGAAGCACGCTTTCGAAAATCGTCTGCGCGTCAGGCTCGAATATGCAGGGACGCACATCGGCCACAACACCGTTGTCCGAAAGGGTCGAGGCTACCACGGGGAGCAGCTGCTCGGCGCTCGGCCGCTGACGGCTCACGCTGTGGAAGCTCATATAGAGGCAGTCGACACGGTCGGTCGCGCCCTCGACAAACATGCGGCAAAGGCTGTCGGCAAAGCCGCGGACTCCGTCGCCCGACGTCTTCGAATCGACACCTTCGACCGTAGTCACCACGATGCCGTCAGTCTGATGGAGCTTCTGGCAGGCCTTGAGCATTTTCTTGCCTACGGGATACAGCTCTATCGCCGTATCGGCCCCATAGGATTCACGCAGATGCGCTATATGCCCCAGAAGCGACTTGAAAATATTGTTGTTGTACGCGCCGCAAAGGCCGTCGTCGGATCCGAACACCACTACGGTGACTTTAGCCACCGGCCTTTCCTCAAGCAGCGGCGAGCTGAACTCGGCATCGGCCGTAAGCAGTGTGCCGATGATGCTCTCCACCTGACGGCGGAAAGGCTGAAGCCTGCGGAGGCTCATCTCGGCCTTATGCATCTTGGCCGACGATATCATCTTCATGGCGCCGGTGATCTTCTCCGATGACGCCACCGATCCGATGCGTG
>JAIDKJ010000220.1:8124-8405 GCA_029051835.1 Paramuribaculum sp.
TGCGTGTCTTTAGTTCGCGTAGTGTTGCCATTTACTTATTCGATGCGTTGCGGATTTCAATACGATGCGGCCACCTGATTAGCGGCGGCATTGAGTTTCTGTTCCACTTCCTCGGTCAGCTTGCCTTCGCGCAGCTGATCCATGACATCGGCCTGATGGGCCGAGTGCAGGAGTTGCAGCAGACTCTTTTCAAACTCGCCGACCTTCTCTACCGGCACATTCTCCAGCAGGCCGCGCGTACCGCAGTAGACCATCGCCACCTCGTCCTCCACAGCCATAGG
>JAIDKJ010000221.1 GCA_029051835.1 Paramuribaculum sp.
ACCTTGCATCAAGTTCAGGAGTGAACGACATAAATAGAATGAGCATTTGATAATTATCCCTGTTATGGAATCTGGACAATTCTGCAACGGCGTAAGGATAATAGCAAGCCGCTCATGCTTTTGTAGTGTATATATCTACGTTATATACATTATTGAAGCATGGGCTATTGTATATTACTTACGCAAAGCAGTCCAGAGCTTCATAACGGTAATATTCAATAGCTTCATGCTTTTTCTATTTGTGGCAAAAACCAATTAATCACAAACCGCTTCACCGAAGCTATGGGGCAAAAACAGTGTAAAAACAATGAAGCAATTATTTCAATTCTTCGGCATGATGTTAGGCATCATGTTTCTGACAACAAGCTTTTCAGCTTGCAGTAGTGATGACGACGATGACAAAAACCCATCAATCGTCGGTACGTGGTACGTCGAACAAGTAATTGACGCTGGAACGGAATACGAATATACTTCGTACTCAGAAATCACGTATAAAAAGGATGGAACCGTTTCAGGATATTGGAAAGATACCTATAAAGACGGAGGAGTTTCTACTGAAACCGACAGAGGCAGATATGAAGTCATTAAGGATGTCCTCAATATATGGTGGGAAAGTGAAGCGGAAGAAAATGAGGCAGAAGGTCCATGGACATGCACTTTCACTATCAACGGGAACAAAATGACCACATCGGAGAATGAAGGCATCGTCTGGACGAGAAAATAACGATCACAGCACGAAACACTAAAATAGAGTATATGGCAGACATCTGCCATATACTCTATTTTAGTGTTGTTATCAGGCTCGGGATCAGCGCTCGCCCCAGCGGGAGCGGAGGGGGTAGCGGGCGGTGTGGACGAGGAGGCGCAGGGAGGTGTTGTAGGTCCAGTAGGCCCACGTCCAGTTGAGCAGCACGTTGGCCTTGTTGCGCATGCCGAGTATCGATATCAGGTGGATAAACATCCATGCGAGCCATGCAGGCCAGCCGTAGAGATGCACGTGCTTCAGGTCGGCCACGGCCAGATTGCGGCCTACGGTAGCCATTGACCCCTTGTCGTTGTAGACAAACGGCTCGGTCCAGCGGTCGCGGTTGAGATTGTCGGCGAGGCGTCGTGCCTGTTGTATGGCCACCTGTGCGAGCTGAGGATGCCCGTGAGGGAAAGCCTCGGTAGCCATATACGCGATATCGCCCACCGCAAACACATCGTCAAGTCCCTTTACACGGTTGAAACGATCCACCTCAAACCGGTTGCCTCTGACGAGCGCAAGGTCTGTCCCGGCAATGTCGAACGTAACTCCTGTCACTCCGGCCGTCCATATCACCATTCCGGCCGTCAGGCGGGTACCGTCGTCGATGGTCACCTGCTCGTCGGTGTATTCCTTCATGACATGGCCGAGTTTCACGTCGACCATCAGTTCGACAAGATATTTCAGAGCCTTCGCCGACGACTGTGGCGCCATGGCGCCCAGCAGCTTGTCGGATCCTTCAAGAAGCGTGATGCTCACCTCGTCGATATTTATCGACGGATATTCGCGCTTGATGATATCGCGCTTCATCTCGCCGAGAGCGCCGGCCACTTCCACCCCCGACGGGCCTCCGCCAACCACCACGAAGCTTAGCAGACGACGACGCAATTCGGCGTCGTGGGTGAGCGACGCCCGCTCCAGACGGTCGAGTATCTCGTCGCGTGTACGCATCGCCTCCGAAACTGTCTTGATGGTATATACGTACTTTATCAGGTCGGGGTTGCCGAAAAAATTGTTGGTGGTTCCGGCCGCTATTATCAGCCGGTCGTAGTGGAGCGTTTCGTATTGGGTCTGCAGTTCCTTACGTGCCACATCGATCCGCTTCACCTCGCCAAGATGAAAACGCGCACCCTTCACCTTGCCTTTGCGCATCTCCCGACGGAACGGGAAAGATATGCTTGCCGGATCGAGTCCGCTCGACGCTATCTGATAAAACAGCGGAGGGAACGAAGGGAAATTGTTGCGGGCTACGAGTATGCCCTCGAAGCGACGCTTAGCCAGACCCTTGATGAGATTGAGGCCGGCAAAACCGCCTCCCACTATCACTATACGC
>JAIDKJ010000222.1 GCA_029051835.1 Paramuribaculum sp.
AACGGTGGTGACCGATGCTTTGGTGTAGTGTGCGCTGACGTCGGCCGCCGTCTTTATGTCCTCGTTGGTGTAGGAGAAGCGGTAGGTGGTCTAAATTTAAATATGTTTGAGCACTTCCCGGAGCGGGGCCTTGTCGATGTCAAGGCTGATCTGCTGGCCGCGGCGCTGCGGCAGTGCAAGCAGTGGCGTCAGAATGGCAAGAGCCATCGCCGTGACGAGCCGTCGCAATTGATGTGGTAGATTCATGACTGGTACTGTGGTTTAGGTTGAAAATCGTCGTTATAGACGAAGAGAGCCTAAGCGAGTACCGACGATTTTATATGTTGTAAAGCATAATTGGCTTCCGCGGCCGCAGCGGGGGGGGGATTACCGGCCAGCGTGGTAGGGGAGATCGAAGCCGTAGACGTAGCGCAGCACGTCGAGCGTCAGGCCGAGGTCGTCCCACGGCAGGGTGCCGGTGAAGCGCCGGTCGATGCGGCTCGTCACCGAGGGGTCGAGGCGAATGTCGTAGGCTTTTTCGATCTCGGCTATCAGCGAGTCGGGGGCGATGTTGTCGAATGTAAGCTCGTCGGCAGCCCAGTCGGCTATGAGCGCTGTGGATGTGGCGGCAACGGTTATGGAGCCGTCGCGGCGGTTGATGGTGGCGGTCTGTCCGGGCGCGAGGGTGACGCTCTGGCTGGGTGAGTCGATGGTGACTGATCCGCTGTCGAGTATGACTTCGGAGTAGGGTGATCCGGTGCGCGACACGACTGAGAATTCGGTGCCGTGCACCGTCACGTCCATGCCGGGTGTGCTGACAATGAAGCTCCTGTGGGCGTCTTTGGCCACCTTGAAGTAGGCCTGGCCGTCGAGATTGACGGTGCGGCTTGCGGAGTGGCCGAGGCGGCTGTCGAAACTGAGGCTGGAATTGCCCCGGAGGTTGACGCTCGATCCGTCGGGGAGCGATATTTGGGCTTTGTCGAGCGGTTTGGTCGACATGGCGATCATTCCGTTGTCGCCATCGCGGGCTGAGATCCACAGGTAGGC
>JAIDKJ010000223.1 GCA_029051835.1 Paramuribaculum sp.
GGCCAAGCATCCATATGCGGTCGGCAAGCTGCAGGGCTATCTCTATGTCGTGGGTGGTCAGCAGTACGGTTTTGCCACGCTCGGCCGCAAGCGCGTGTAGCAGACTCATGGTTTCCACTTTGCTCGGATAGTCGAGAAACGCCGTCGGCTCGTCGAGGAGTATGATCGGTGTGTGCTGGGCGAGAGCCTTGGCTATCATTACTTTCTGACGCTCGCCGTCCGACAGCGTGTCGACACTGCGCCGACCCAGATCCGTGATGCCGGTAAGTGTCATAACTTCGTCAACTTCGCGCTCATCATCGTCCGACAGACGCCCCCAGAAACCGGTGTATGGGCTGCGGCCGAGTGCCACGAGCTGCCGTGCGGTCATGTCGGGCAGGTTGAAGCGGTCGGTGAGCACCACGCTGACGAGTTTCGACATCTCGCTGCTTGAGTAGTTGTCAATATTGTTGCCGTCGATCTCAATTGTCCCGGCAAGCGGACGGAGGAATCCTGTAAGTGTGCGCAGCAGTGTTGATTTTCCTGCGCCGTTGGGTCCGAGCAGGCACGTGAGTCCGCCGCGCTTGAGCGATGCGTTTATATCCGACGCTACTGTGATGTTGTTGCCCCCTGACGTGTAGCCGAGCGCAACATTGTTGATTTGCAGAGTGTATTCCTTATCGGTTGTCATGTTGCAAAGGTATGCAGCTTTTATGGCTGCACCCGAACCTACGGGGTTAAAATATATTAACGGATGGATTTTGCCGTCACGGCAAAATTGGCTATTTTTGCAATATGATAACCGAATTGAAAGATTTTGATCTGTCACGCCACAATACTTTCGGTATGCGTGTGAAGTGTGCCAGATGGATAGAATACACCTCGGCCGATGATCTGCCCGTCATCATGCGGCAGATAGGCGATATGCCCTTCAAAGCCATAGGGGAGGGGAGCAATCTGTTGTTTGAAGGCGACTATGACGGCGCGCTGCTGCATTCGCGTGTGCTCGACATGGAAGCCGGTATCGATGATAACGGCGACTTCCTGCTTACGGCCGGATCGGGGCTGATATTTGATGATGTGGTGGCTCACGTGTGCCGCGCCGGTATATGGGGCATGGAAAATCTGTCGGCTATTCCCGGACAGGTCGGAGCCGCTGCCGTGCAGAATATCGGAGCTTATGGCGTAGAGGTGGCCGATATAGTCGACGAGGTGAGATGCTACGACACCGTAGGCCGGTGTGAAGTGGCATTCACGGCGTCGGATTGCCGCTATGGCTACAGGATGTCGGTGTTCAAGACTCCGGAAGTAGCCGGACGCTATATCGTGACCTCGGTGCGTTTCCGTCTGGCCAAAGGGGCGGGGCCGCGTCTGGATTACGGCAATCTACGTGCGTCGCTGGGCGCAGCTGAGCCTACTCCGCG
>JAIDKJ010000224.1 GCA_029051835.1 Paramuribaculum sp.
TGATTGTGATGTGCGGAGTGCAGTTCATTGGAGAACCGGCCAAGATACTTTGTGCCGACAAACATGTGCTCGTGCCGGATCCTGAAGCAGGATGCTCTCTTGCCGACAGCTGCAAGGCTGCCGAATTCGAACAATTCATAAAACTCCATCCCGGCCACACGGTCATAAGCTACGTAAACACTACAGCCGACGTAAAAGCACTCACCGACATTGTAGTCACCTCAGGCAACGCCCTCAAGATAGTCAATTCGCTTCCGGCCGACGAAAATATAATATTCGGTCCCGACCGTAATCTTGGAGAATATATAAACTGCCTGACAGGCCGCAATATGGTGCTTTGGGACGGCGCATGCCACGTACATGAACGTTTCTCGCTCGATAAAATCCTTGAGCTTAAGAGAGAAAATCCCGACGCGGAGATACTCGTACACCCCGAATGCCGAAAACCGCTCCAGAACGTAGCCGACAAGGTTGGCTCCACAGCCGTATTGCTGCAGCACGCACGCGAAAGCAAAGCCACACGGTTTATTGTAGCTACCGAGAGCGGCATACTCCATCAGATGCGCCGTCAGTGTCCTGAAAAGGAATTTATAGCCGCCCCCCCATCCGATACCTGCGGATGCAACGAATGCGCCTATATGAAGCTCAACACACTCGAAAAGCTACGCCGGTGTCTGGCCGAAATGTCGCCCGAAGTGGAAGTGGACGCCAAGCTTGCCGAACGCGCGCGTCTTCCTATCGTGAGAATGCTTGAGATGTCGAAATGACAAACATCATAATGCGGATGTAAAAACGATGGTAAATAAGTGTTGAAATGGTGTTGAAAACGCCACTACAACTTTTCAGCAATTTTATTTGCACATGATAGCCCTTTTTACATTACGGCATTATATTGAAACTACAAAAAAGATAACGCCCGGTTATAAAACCGTTTTCACACCCTTTACAAGCATTTTTACACATCACAAATATTAAAATATTACTTACTCACCACGTTATAAACACCATGTAAATAAACACATCAAACAGTATATTGTCAGACATTTACCGTGTTCATAACGTGATGATACCACGCACTCATGTATCAATAACCATACGATGCAAGCATATCATCGAAAAGTTATTGTCGTAATTCACACCCATTGTTATTTTTCTTCGGATTTGTTTTTTTGAAGATTTTAATTTTTCAAATAAACATATCACGATGTCAGCAACCCAAATCTTCCACGCTATGCATGGATAGCCATGATCATGACAGTATATGGAATGGCTAAGTGAAAGTGTTGCGAGGGTGAAGATGGCATATAGCATATAATATATGCGGGCGGTGTTTGGATATATAGGCAAAGTGTAGTATATTTGCGCATACACATAGCAAAACGTCAATAAAAATGTCGCTTATAATACCAAAAAGCTACAAGCGCAAGCTTCTTCCGGAAACAACCGAAGTTGCTATCAAGATGATAAAGGACGATTTCCAGCAGCGCCTTTCGTCAAGCCTCAATCTCCGGCGTGTCACTGCCCCGCTCTTTGTGCTGTCGGGCACGGGGCTCAACGACGATCTCAACGGAGTGGAGCGTCCTGTAAGTTTCGAAGTGAAGGCTGTAGGAGGAAGCAGGGCCGAAGTGGTCCATTCGCTTGCAAAATGGAAAAGAATGAAGCTCGGAGCCTACGGCATAGCGCCCGGATTCGGACTGTATACCGACATGAATGCCATAAGAGCCGACGAAGATCTCGACAATCTGCATTCGCTGTATGTCGACCAGTGGGACTGGGAAATGACCATTAATGAGTCGGACCGCAATATATCGTTTCTGCGTGACTCCGTAGAGAAAATCTACGGAGCGCTCAAGGCCACCGAAGCCAAAGTATACGAGAGATTTCCACATATCACCCCACGACTGCCCGACCGGATAGAATTCATACATTCCGAAGATCTGATGCGCATGTTTCCGGGCATGACCGCAAAGCAGCGCGAGGATGAGGCAGCCCGCCGCTACGGCGCAGTGTTTATAATAGGCATAGGAGCGCCGATCGGCGACGGAGAGCCTCACGACGGTCGTGCCCCTGACTATGACGACTGGATCACTCCCACCGGCGATGGCCATTGCGGTCTGAACGGCGACATAATATTGTGGGACAGTGTGCTCGGACGATCCATCGAGATATCTTCTATGGGCATAAGAGTGAGCGGCGAATCACTGCGCCGCCAGCTTGAAATGCGCGGATGCACTGAAAGAGCTTCGCTCCCATTTCATTCGGCGCTGCTTAGTGGCGAACTTCCCTACTCCATAGGAGGAGGCATAGGACAGAGCCGCCTGTGCATGTTTATGCTTCAGAAAGCCCATATTGGCGAGGTGCAGGCAAGCATATGGCCTCAGGAGCAGATTGATGCCTGCCATGCCGCAGGTATAGAGCTTCTTTGATGGTCAGAAAATACTGAGTATATTATTCGCGGCGGCGGGCGCAGTCGGCAAGCATACGGTGGCCGATCCGGCAATAAAGGCATTTGCGCTTTTCGCAATAGTTGCGCCTCAGCTCTACGAGCGCCTGGCTGGTGAATGCGTCGGGAGCTTTAATGCCTGCATCCCCGAACATTGCCACTATCCTGTTGTTTTCGGCCGCAAGCGAATGCAGAAGCGCCGAGGCGCGGTCGGTGAGCGACGAGTCACCGTGGACTGTTCCGTAGGCCATCATCAGCGGCGCAACGCAGTTGATGGTCATTATTGTGACCGATTCGCGGCTCATGGCTTTGAGAGTACGGTTTCCTTCGGGTCCGAAAGTGTAGCGTGTAGCCCAGTATCCGTCCATTGCAGGGCTGAAAAGAGCCATGGCATCGTCGAGAGTGCGCACGGCGAGCAGCCGGGAAGTCATCCTGAATCCTGACCGGAGCAAAGAAGCAAGCACAGCTATGCGCCTGTAGGGAAGGTTGGGCGGACGCATGCGTGACATTTTCCATCCTAACTCTTCGGGAGCGCGCAGACCGAATTTATGTGCCAGAAAAGCATATTCCCGGCTAAGACGCGCGGCGTAGGGATCACTGGCCGCATAGCGGTCGAGAAGGCCGCTTTGGCCGAACAGCAGCGCCTCGACAGCCAGCGGAGAGTCGGCATGCTTGCCTATGAACATAAGCGGCAGACTCATGGCCAGACGTTCGAAAGGATCACTGTTGACGCTGAATCCAAGACATCGAGCCACGCTGACGTAGACAGCCTGCTCCCAGTCGCCGCCAAACCGCCGTCGTATAGCCTCGAGGCGCTCGGCCTTGGCATACAGGCGTTCGAATCCGAGAGTCGACATCCAGTCGGTCAGATATATCGAAGGCATCTCCCTTATGGCTGAGGCGCACGGTATATCGCGGTCGGCGCTGCCCACGAGAGCGCCGTATTTAAGATGCAGATCGGGCGAGCAAGGCATACGCATCTGAGGGATGATCTGCCCGTCGGCGCGTCGTATGACGGCGTCGTCGCGGTCCACGACGTGAAGCACTACCGAATTGTATGCGCTGTCGGACGTATGGCCGTGGCGATGCCAGTCGCTCGCCCTGAAATGTATCTCCACATTTCCTGCCCACAGATGTCCGTCGATGCTTATCTTGGCGTTGAAAAAATCGGGTCCGGCATCGGTGTTGAGCCGTCCGGGATCGATGACCTGTATGCGTCGTCCGTCGACGGTGCGCATATCGTTTTGCCGCCACAGACGATGCTGCCATACATATTGCATCAGTTTTTCCATAGGTAGTCGATTCTATAGGCAAACTTAATTAAAAAGTCGGATATTTTAAGTAAGTTTGCAATAAAATATTATGAAACCGATATTTCTCATAGGCTACATGGGTTGCGGCAAGTCGACTCTCGGACGCAATGTCGCCCGTATAACCGGCCTGCAGTTCATCGACCTCGACAATTTTATCGAGGCGCGTTTCCATGCCAGTGTAAAAGAGATATTCGCCACACGCGGCGAAGAGGGTTTCAGGGATATAGAGCGCCGTATGCTCATCGAAACATCCGATTTTCAGGATGTGATAGTGGCCTGCGGCGGAGGCACGCCCTGTTTTTTCGACAATATGGATATAATGAACAGCAAGGGAGTGACGGTGTTTCTCGACGCGTCGCTTCCCAGACTCCATGAACGTCTGATGCGCGGACGTCACAAACGTCCGCTGATAGCAGGCATGGATTCGGAGCAGCTGAGCGAATTCATAGTTAAGGCTCTTGAGAGCCGTATGCCCTACTACAGCAAGGCGAGCATGGTATTCAGGTCGGATCTTCTTGAGAACGAAGCCGAGGTGAGCGACACTGCCGCTCGCTTCATATCGCAGCTCGGACTTCCGGTAAAAGAGAGCGAGATATGAACACACCTGCAATAGAGCATGCCGAGGCGCCTGCGGCTGTAAAGAGATCGAGGCGTGTATTCACCATCGGACTGCCACGATGCGACGGCGGAGGCGAGAAGCGCTTTCCGCTCACTCCTGAGGCTGTGGCTATAATGACGGAGCGCGGCTACGAGGTGCGTATGGAGCAGGGAGCCGGCACATCGATCCACTACTCCGACGCGGCCTATGCGAAGTGTGGAGCCGTAATAACAGGGCGCACCGAAGCTTTCGGATGCGACATAGTGATACATCTGCGCCCGGTCGACGAACCTTCGGTGAGGCTTATGCGACGCGGAGCCATGCTCCTAACTATGAGCAATTACCATCTGCTCGACAGGCGTGGCGTCAAAGCGTTGCTCGACAATCATATAATCACCATAGCCATAGACCGTATCACCGACAGCAGGGGCAACACTCCCTTTGCCGACATACTCTCGGAGATCGACGGACGAGCCTCGGTGGCCATAGCGTCGGCGCTGCTTGCCGATCCGGTCAACGGCAAAGGCATATTGCTCGGCGGCGTAGCAGGCATAGTGCCATGCGAGGCCACTGTGATAGGTTCGGGCATAGCGGCGTGTGCTGCAGCCCGGTCGGCTGCCGGAGCCGGCACGATGGTGAGGATATTCGACGACGATGTGTATCGCCTCCGCGATGCCACCCGCGATCTCGGTGCATGGGCTATCGGGTCGTCGCTTCATCCGAGGGTGGTGCGCGGCGCATTGCGTACGGCCGATATTGTTGTTGTGACCGATACGGCAGCTCCACCCGTGCTGGGCGGCGATGTTGTCGACGAGATGAAGCGAGGTGTGGTGATATTCGATCTGTCGTCGTGTCCGGGCAGAGTGTTCCCCACGCTAAAATGCATAGATCTTGCCGATGCGGTGGCCGAGATAGGCGAAGTGCGCTGCTGCTATGTCAACGCCGGAAGCGCTGTGCCACGCACGGCCGCAATGGCTCTTAGCAATACTTTCCTCACATTTTTCAACGATATAACGGCTTCCGAAGGCCTCGTCAACGCCCTTAAGCTTATGCCGGGCATGCAGTGTGCGGCAATGACGTTTCTCGGCAAGGCTGTCGACAGACGTGTGGCCGGCATAGCCCGTGTGCGCCATGTCGACATCAACATTTATCTTACACTATCCTGAACGTATGGCAAAGAAATATTACGTAGTGTGGGCCGGCCATGATACCGGCGTGTATGATTCGTGGGAGGAATGCCAGCTCCAGACGCAGGGTTTCCCGGGTGCTCGCTACAAGGGTTTCTCCACTCTCGAATCGGCCATAGCGGCTTATCGCAATGAGTCGCGTGCCGACGACATGGCCGTCATTTCGGCAATAGCGGCGCGTCCGGCCGTGACTACCAACTATTCGGCCATACCGGGCATAAACATGAACGCCATCTGTGTCGACGCCGCCTGTTCGGGCAATCCCGGACCTATGGAATACCGCGGTGTGGAACTGTCTACCGGCCGCGAACTGTTTCATTACGGTCCGCTTGGCGGAGGCACCAACAATATAGGCGAGTTTCTCGCCATAGTCCATGCTCTGGCCATGCTCGAAAAGGAGGGACGCAGCGGGGTGACGATATATTCCGACAGCCGCACCGCCCAGGCATGGGTGCGCGACCGTCATGCCCGCACACAGATAAAGCCGTCGGCCGCCAATGCCGCAGTAAGAGATCTGCTGCGGCGAGCCGAGCTGTGGCTACAGACACACACACCCCGCAACCCGGTGGTCAAGTGGCCTACCGAGGAGTGGGGTGAGATACCGGCCGATTTCGGCCGTAAATGATTGATGTGTGTGAGGATTACTTCTTTTCTTCAGTCGGGTTCTGCGCTTTGAGCAGATCGCGTATTTCGGTCAGAAGTTCCTCTTCGCGTGTAGGCGCGGCCACCGGTTCCGGCGCAGGCTCTTCGACCTTCTTGCGGCGCAGCTGATTTATGAATTTCACCATGATGAAGATGCAGAAAGCCACTATGAGGAAGTCGACAACAGTCTGCACCCATGTGCCCCAGTTGAGCGACACCTCCGGTGTTACGATCTCCTGTCCGTCGGTCACAGCCTTCTGTATCACCCATTTGAAGTCGGTGAAATTCATGCCTCCCGTAGCTACTCCTACAAGTGGCATTATTATGTCATCGACCAGCGACGAAACAATTTTGCCGAAAGCGGCACCGATCACCACACCGACTGCCATGTCGATGACATTGCCTCGCATGGCGAATTCCTTAAATTCTTTTAATATAGCCATTTATGAAAAAATTAGGTGAAGGCGGATCATATGCCGCCATACTTACAACAAAATTAAGAAAAAAAAGATGTCAATAACATTTATGACTCAAAAATAATTACTAATTTTGTGACCTAAGAAAGTTTTTATAAACAAGCAACATCATAACCCAACAATACAACAAACAATTATGACTAAAATCGGTATTAATGGTTTCGGCCGCATCGGACGTTTCGTGTTCCGTGCTTCGACCAAGAGAGAGGACATCGAGGTTGTTGCCATCAACGACCTTCTCCCCGTTGACTACATGGCCTACATGCTCAAGTATGACACCATGCACGGCAGATTCGACGGCACTGTTGACTACGACATGGAGAAGAGCCTCCTCATCGTCAACGGCAAGGAAATCCGTGTGACCGCCTGCAAGAATCCCGCTGAGATCGCATGGGGTGCAGTAGGTGCCGAGTATGTTGTTGAGTCGACCGGTCTTTTCCTCACCAAGGAGAAAGCTCAGGCTCACATCGAGGCCGGCGCAAAGTACGTGGTTATGTCGGCTCCCTCGAAGGACGACACCCCCATGTTCGTTTGCGGTGTAAACGACCAGACATACGCCGGACAGCAGTTCGTATCGAACGCTTCCTGCACTACCAACTGTCTTGCTCCGATCGCAAAGGTGCTCCACGACAAGTTTGGCATCACCGAAGGTCTCATGACCACAGTTCACTCCACTACTGCCACACAG
>JAIDKJ010000225.1:0-312 GCA_029051835.1 Paramuribaculum sp.
CCCTGGAAGCCCTGTCCGTGGCGTGCCTCGTCCTTTGCCATTTCGTGTACGGTGTCGTGGATGGCGTCGAGGTTGAGCTGCTTGGCGCGAGCTGCGATGCGCATCTTGTCCTCGTTGGCACCGGCCTCGGCAGCCATACGCTTCTCAAGGTTGGTCTTGGTGTCCCATACATGCTCGCCGAGCAGTTCGGCAAACTTGGCGGCGTGTTCGGCCTCCTCGAATGCGTAGCGCTTGAATGCTTCGGCGATTTCGGGGTAGCCTTCACGGTCGGCCTGGCGCGACATGGCCAGATACATGCCCACTTCGGTGCAT
>JAIDKJ010000225.1:322-7098 GCA_029051835.1 Paramuribaculum sp.
GCTATCATCTCGGCGTCGGTGTCCTTGGCTACGCCGATCTGGTGCTCGGTGACAAACTTGAGCGCCTCGTCGGGTGTGAGTTCCTTGAACTTGCTTTTGGGAGCACCGCAGAGGGGGCACTTTTCGGGGGCTTCGTCACCTTCGTGAACGTAGCCGCATACTGTGCAGATAAATTTCTTTTTCATAATTCTTTACTCTATTTTTTGTTTGGTTATGTCAGTTGTTGTGCTGCAAAGATAATCATAAATCCGGCAGTATTGTTCTGCTAAATTCCAGTTTTAGTTTTTTTTTGCTGGGGGAAAGGGATTTTATGTTGAAATGATGATACACGGCGGGGAAATAAACCGGCGATTTTTGCGTTAGATGAGTGTGAAACAATATTCTTTACATCGTCAGGGCGCTGTGGCGCTTGTGGTGGCGGCGGTAGCCGTAATGGGTTTTTTCGTGCTGTTTTCGTCGGGGCTGGTGAGCGATCTCGAGGATCAGGAGCGTCAGCGCATGGAGCTGTGGGCGGAGGCAACGCGGCGGCTTGCAGCCGACACTCCGGGAGCCGACGACGGCGTGGATTTCATGCTGTCGGTGATCGAGGCCAACCGTTCGATACCGGTGATACTGGCCGATTCCGCCGGGACGATGCTGCTCCACCGCAATTTTGAGTTGCCCGACCGTGCCGACAGCCTGGGCGTCGGAGAGTCCAATATGGCATATCTGTCGGAGCGGCTTGATGAGATGCGCAGCGCCGGACGTGTCATACCTGTGGATGTGGCTCCCGGCGAGCGGCAGTATCTCTACTACGAGGATTCGCGGCTGCTGCGCAGGCTCAATTACTATCCGTATCTTCAGATATTGCTGACGGTGACGTTTGTCGGCATGGTATATTTTGCCGTGGCCACTTCGAAGCGTTCGGAACAGAACAAGGTGTGGGTGGGTCTGTCGAAAGAAACGGCCCATCAGCTCGGTACGCCTATCTCGTCGCTGATGGCATGGAACGAGATATTGCGCGACCGTGGCGATATGCCTGAGGCCGTGGAGCAGATCGATGCCGACGTGAGGCGTCTGGCCGATATAGCGGCGCGTTTTTCCAAGATCGGCTCCAAGCCGAAGCTTCAGCCGGCCACAGTGGGAGCCAGTGTTGGCAATGCGGTGGATTATATGCGAGGCCGTGTGTCGCGCGGGGTGGAGTGGAGTTTTGCCGACCGTTCGGGTGGCGCTGTGGCTCTGATCTGTCCGCCCCTTCTCGAATGGGTCATGGAGTGCCTTATCAAAAACGCCGTCGACGCTATGGAGGGCCGTGGACGGCTGAGCGTGACTGTCGGATCGCGTGCGGACGGCGGCACATCGATTGAGGTGACCGATTCGGGCCACGGACTGCCGCGCAAGATGTTTCGCGCCGTGTTCCGTCCGGGTTTCACCACCAAGGAGCGGGGCTGGGGGCTTGGCCTGACGCTTGCCCGAAGGATAGTGGATGACTACCACGGCGGCCATATCTATGTGAAGAGTTCCCTGCCCGGCCACTCCACCACCTTCCGCATAGATCTTCCCCGCCCGTGACCTGTCATTGAATGTGGTGCGGGTAGGGGGATGGAGGTCAGCGGGGAAGGAAGCGGGCGAGCTGGTCGGGTGTGAGTCCGCGGCGTCGGGCGTAGTCGGCGCGGGCCTCGTCGGAGAGTTGGCCGACGGTGAAGTATCTGGCCTGCGGTGCCGCTATGATAAGTCCGCTGACGGTGGCCGAGGGTGCCATGGCTCCGTTTTCTGTCACTGTGACGCCGATCTCACCGTAGTGTATCATGCGGTCAAGCAGGTGGATGACGCTCTGGTCGGGTAGCGAGGGGTAGCCTACGGCCGGGCGGATGCCTATAGCCGACGGATCGGTGGCGAATCCCCATATTTCGGTCGCAGTCAGGCGGTGGAGCCATTCGGCGGCGGCCTCTGCGAGGCGGTCGGCCACGAGCTGGGCTGTGATGGCGGCGTAGGGATCGCCGTCGCGTCGCATATTGTCGACGTAATCGGCTGTTTCTCCGGCGGTGGTGACGGCAAACAATCCTATCCAGTCGCCTTCGGGGGCTATGAAGTCGGCTATGGCCGGGCGGAGTCCGTCGATCTCGCTCGGAGCGGATTTGCGCAGTGTGGGTATGATGATGCTGTCGCCGTCGGGCGGTGTCACGGTGATGTCGAGTCCCTGCGAAGCGGCATTGCAGAGAAGCAGGCGAGCCGTGAGCGTGGCTCCGCTCTGCTGCAGTGTGTCGAGCACACGGTTGGCATCGTCGATGACGTTGCGAGCCTCGTCGGTGCAGGCCGACGTGCGCCATGCGGCCAGAAACGCTCTCCAGTTGATGAGCGGCCGCAGTTCTTCGACCGAAGGGTGAAGGGTGTGTAAGCCTTTTGAGGCCGGTTCCGGCGCAGGACTGACGGCGACAACAGGCGTGGCGGTGTCGGCCGGCTCCGGTGTGCCGGCAGTGCGTTGCGCGGCGGCGTATTCCTCGCGGCGTCGTGCCTGTTCGGCGGCATTGAGGCTTATGGCTTCCGCGGCCTGTCGCGGGTCGATGAGGCGCGCGGCCAGTGTGGGGAGCGACGCGGCGTCGTGGGTGTAGAATGTCGGACCGGAGTAGCATGGCGCTATACGCAGTGCGGTGTGGAGGGCCGATGCGGCGGCTCCGCCCACAAGGAGCGGGGTGTTCATGCCGGCCTGCTGCATCAGCGTGGCCACTTCGGCCATTTCGGCCAGAGAGGGGGTGATGAGTCCGCTGAGTCCTACGAGATCGGCTTCGAGCCTGCGGGCTTCGCTGACTATGCGCTCACCCTCGACCATCACTCCGAGATCGGTGACGTCGAAACCATTGCAACGCATCACCACAGCCACTATGTTCTTGCCTATGTCGTGGACGTCGCCGCGGACGGTGGCAATGACCATACGCGGACTGCGTCGTCCGGCTGTGCCGGGGGCGGCGGCTTTCTCGGCCTCGATGGCCGGGGTGAGGAGTTCGACGGCCTGCTGCATCAGCCGTGCGCTCTTGACTACTTGAGGGAGGAACATGCGTCCTTCGCCGAAGAGCCGTCCTACGCGGTCCATGCCCTGCATGAGCGGTCCTTCGACAAGCGCGAAGGCTGATCCGGCCTCGGCCTGAGCGTCGCGGAGCAGGGATTCGAGCGCGTCGGCGCGTCCTTTGACCACGGCGTCGGCCAGACGGCTGCAGGGGGTCGACGACACTGTTTCCGGCTCGGCCTGAGTGGCTGTGGCCTTGCGTCCGGGAGCGTCGGTGGAGGCGGCGATCGCTATCAGCCGCTCGTCGGCGTCGGGGCGTCGGCATAGCAGCGTGTCGGCTATGGCTTCTGCCAGCGGTTGCGGTATGGTGGCGGTGTCGATGAGCGTCGACGGGTTGACGATGGCCATGTTCATTCCGCCTGGTCCGGCGGCGTTGGAGAGAAACACCGCGTGGATCGCTTCTCTGACGAAATTGTTGCCGCGGAACGAGAACGACAGGTTGCTCAGTCCGCCGCTGACGCTCGCTCCGGGCAGATTGCGGCGTATCCACCGGGCGGCGAGTATGAAGTCAAGACCGTAGCGGGCATGTCCCTCTATGCCGGTGGCCACGGCGAGTATGTTGGGGTCGAAAATGATGTCGGACGGAGCTATGCCGGCCTCTGTCAGCAGCCGGTAGGCGCGCGAGCAGACTTCGGTCTTGCGCTCGAAAGTGTCGGCCTGTCCGCGTTCGTCGAAGGCCATGACTACCATCGCCGCACCCATCGAACTGATGTGGCGCGCGCGGCGTATCATCGCTTCCTCGCCCTCTTTGAGGCTGATGGAGTTGACTACCGGCTTGCCCTGCACGAGTTTCAGGGTGCGCTCCACTACCTCCCACTGCGAGGAGTCGATCATGAATGGCACCCGCGCCACATCGGGTTCGGCCGATGCGAGGCGTATGAAACGCTCCATCTCGCGTGGCGCGTCGAGCAGCGCGTCGTCCATGTTTATGTCTATGATACGCGCTCCGGCATCGGTCTGTGCGGCGGCTATGGCTATGGCCTCGTTGAGATTTCCCTCCTTGATCAGTCGCAGGAATTTGCGGCTTCCGGCCACGTTGCAGCGTTCGCCGACGGGGGTCAGCCGGTCGGGATCGACGGTGATGGCTTCGAGTCCGGCGAGTCGCAGCGGCGCAGTGGGGTCGTAGGCCGGTATGGTGCGTGGCCGTGCGGCGGAAGCTTCGGCGGCTATGGCGCGGATGTGGGCCGGCGTGGTGCCGCAGCATCCGCCCACGATGTTGAGCAGTCCGTCGGCGAGCGGCTTCCGGAGCGCTGCTGCCATGTCGGAAGGCGTGGAGGTGTAGCATCCCATAGCGTCGGGCAGTCCGGCGTTGGGGTGAAGGCTGACGGCGCAGGATACATTCTGTAGCTGCGGCAGGAATTCTACGGCCTGTTCGGCTCCGAATCCGCAGTTGAGTCCGATTGAGATCGGTCGGGCGTGGGAAATGCTGACAATGAATGCCTCCAGTGTCTGCCCCGACAGCAGGCGTCCGCTTTCGGTGAGAGTGGCCGACACCATCAGTGGCAGCTCCCGTCCGGTCGACTCCCTGACCTCCAGCAGCGCCGATATGGCGGCTTTGGCGTTGAGAGTGTCGAAGATGGTTTCGAGCAGTATCAGGTCGGCTCCGGCCTCTGCCAGTGCGCCGATCTGCTGGAAATATGCCGCGCGGAGGGTGTCGAAATCGGTATCGGCGTCATCGGCTGTCATCGACAGCGACTTGCCTGTAGGACCCACGTCGCCGGCTATCCATGCCCGGCGGCCGCTCCGTTCGATGGCGCGGCGCGCAGCCGCCACAGCCTCGCGGCATATCTCCGGCACGAGATGCGACGCTCCGTAGCGCGCGAGCGATATGGCGTTGGCGTTGAAGGTGTCGGTGGTGATGATGTCGGCTCCGGCCTGCAGATATTGCAGGTGGATCTCCTCGATGGTTTCGGGTGATGACAGGCAGAGCATATCGATGCATCCTGCCTCGGCTCTGGCTTTCTGGAGCATGGTGCCCATAGCTCCGTCGAGTATCAGCACTCTCTCCCGGAGCGCCTGGTGTATATCGTTGTGGGTCATTGTCGTGATTCTGTGCTTTTTTTTGAGTGATTTGAGATGTGGGGCGGGTCAGGGCCAGCACTCCGTGCGGTCGGCTATTTCGGGAATGGTCGATGAGTGGTAGACCGGATCGCGTCCCTGACGCAACTGGCTGCAATAGTCGCGCAGCAGCGTTATGGCCTGGCGTCCGAGCAGGGTGATGGCCGCGAGGTTGCAGAGTGTCATCAGAGCCATTGTGATGTCGGCGAATCCCCACACGAGGTCGAGCGACATGACGGCTCCGAGATATACCATCGCTCCTACGGACAGCCGATAGGCGCGGATGAGCAGGGCGTTGTCGCGGATGAAGCGGAGGTTTGTTTCGCCGTAGTAATAATTGGCTATGATGCTTGTGAAGGCAAAGAACAGTATGGCTATGCTGACGAACACCGATCCGAAGCGGTGGCCCCCTCCGAGTTGAGAGTCGATGGCTTTTTGCGTGAGCACGATGCCGTCGTGTCCGTCGACGAACAGTCCGCTGCAAAGGATTATAAACGCCGTGGCCGAGCAGATGAGCAGGGTGTCGGTATAGACGCCGAGCGTCTGTATAAGCCCCTGTTTGACCGGGTGGGAAACGGCGGCTGTTGCGGCTGCATTGGGTGTGGAGCCTTCGCCGGCCTCGTTGCTGAACAGTCCGCGCTTGATGCCGAGAGCCAGAGCCATTCCGACGGTAGCGCCTGCGGCCTGATGGAATCCGAAGGCATTCTCGACGATCATACAGAGTATCTCCGGGATGCGACCGATGTTGATGACTATGATCACGATGGCCAGCGCCACATAGGCCACGGCCATCACCGGCACCACCAGCTCGCTGAAGCGCGAGATGCTGCGGATGCCACCGAACACGATAGCCATCGTCAGCACAGTCAGCAGGATGCCGATCCACTGGCGCGGAACGTCGAAGCATTCCTCGAAGGCGCTCGCTATGGTGTTGGACTGTACGGTGTTGAATGCAAAGCCGAACGTGAGGATGATCAGCACGGCAAACGTAACGGCCCACCACCGGCTGCCGATGCCTTTGGCTATGTAGTAGGCCGGTCCGCCACGGAAGGAACCTTCGCCGCGGACCTTATAGAGCTGTGCGAGGGTCGACTCGATGAATGCGCTCGACGATCCGAGCAGGGCTATCACCCACATCCAGAATACTGCTCCCGGTCCGCCGAGAGCTATGGCTGTGGCCACTCCGGCAAGATTGCCGGTGCCCACCCGCGAGGCTATGGATATGGCGAAGGCCTGAAACGAGCTGACCGAAGAGTGGCTGTCGTCGCCACCGCGGTGTACGGAGGCGCGTCGGCCGGAGCGCACAAGCTGGCGGAACATCTCGCCGACCATGCGGAACTGCACTCCCCGTGTGGCCACGGTGAAATAGAGCGCCGCTGCCAGCAGTGCCGTCACCATCACGTAATCGGTCAGAATGCGGCTGACCGCCTGAACTATTGCTTCCACTGTCGTCCTGTGTGTGCGTCTTAAATGTGTATAGTAGTGTAATGCAAAGTTAGTAAAACTATTCGTAATATGGCGCGCCGCAGCGCCCGACTGAAGATCCGTGGCGAATTTTTGTAGAAAAGTTTTTGTAATATAAAAAAATGTCAGTAATTTTGCCGCGCAATTGAAGCGAATTATATACAAATCAAAAAAATATAACAACACCAAGACAATGATCATCGTACAAGTC
>JAIDKJ010000225.1:7108-7381 GCA_029051835.1 Paramuribaculum sp.
AGAGAGCCCTCAAGAAATTCAAACGTAAATTCGAGAAGACCGGCGTAGTCAAGGAACTCCGTAGCCGTCAGGCCTTCGAGAAGCCTTCGGTAAGCAACCGTAAGAAGATGATGAAGGCAGTTTACGTTCAGAAGCTCCGTTCTGTAGAGGAATAAGCCTTTGCCTGACGTAATCAACCGATAGCGATTTACACCCCGCCCGTAAGCTTCACGAAGGCTTCCGAGGCGGGTTTTATGGTCTTTATGGTTTGACACAAATGGATCTACGTACACC
>JAIDKJ010000226.1 GCA_029051835.1 Paramuribaculum sp.
GCGACCATCACCCCACCAAGCCGCCCCAAAGGGCGTCATGGCGGGGTTTACAAAAGTCGGTGGTCTACGACCACCCCCAAAAACGTAGGGATGCTCCACGGAGCATCCGAAGGAGGAGAGAGAGCCAGTCAGCAGGGAGATCGGAGGGATCAGAGTAATCGGAGTAATCGGAGGGATCGGAAAAGCGGAGCTGTCGGGAACTGCCGCAGGGGCTAAAAAGCAGAGCTATCGGAGTTGCGGACAGTGTCCGGAAACTCCGATAGCTCTGATGATTCTGATAGCTGAATCAGCTAATATAGCTGTAATCGCTACGGCAGCTAAGATGGAAGCGGGGTTACTTTTCGCGCATGTATACGTTGATGGGGGTGCCGGAGAAGTCCCAGTTTTCGCGTATCTTGTTTTCGAGATAGCGGCGGTAGGGTTCCTTGACCCACTGCGGGAGATTGCAGAAGAATATGAATGTGGGTATCTGCGCTCCCTTGAGCATGGTGACGTATTTTATCTTCACGTATTTGCCTTTGTTGGCGGGCGGCGGATAGGCGGCGATGGCCTCAAGCATGACGGTGTTGAGCTGCGATGTGGGCACCACGCGGCGGCGGTTGCCATAGACCTCTACAGCCGTTTCGAGCACCTTGTAGATGCGCTGCTTGGTGAGGGCGGAGGTGAAGAGTATGGGGAAGTCGGTGAATGGTGCGAAGCGCTCGCGGATCGTGTCCTCGAAGTGGCGTATGGCCTGAGGCGATTTATCGGCCACGAGGTCCCATTTATTGACACACACCACGAGTCCCTTGCGGTTGCGCTGTATGAGCGAGAATATGCTGACGTCCTGCGCCTCGATGCCACGGGTGGCGTCGATCATGAGTATGCACACGTCGGATGCCTCGATGGAGCGGATGGAGCGGATGACCGAGTAGTATTCGATATCTTCCTGGACCTTGTTTTTCTTGCGGATTCCGGCTGTGTCGACGAGATAGAAGTCGAAGCCGAACTTGTTGTAGCGGGTGTAGATGCTGTCGCGCGTGGTGCCGGCGATGTCGGTCACGATATGCCGGTCTTCGCCGATAAATGCGTTGATGATCGACGATTTTCCGGCGTTGGGGCGTCCGACGATGGCGAATTTGGGTATGTCGTCGAGCTTATCCTCTTCGTCGGCCGGCTTTTCGGGCAGTTTCTTGACCACTTCGTCGAGGAGGTCGCCGGTGCCGAATCCGCTGACGGCCGACACGGGATAGGGGTCGCCCAGTCCGAGGGAATAGAATTCGGCCACGTTGTAGAGCCAGTCGTTGGAGTCGACCTTGTTGGCCACGAGTATCACCGGCTTGCGGCTTTTGCGGAGTATCTCGGCCACATGGTCGTCGAGGTCGGTCACACCGTTCATGGCGTCGACCACAAACAGTATCTCGTCGGCCTGCTCAATGGCGAGCTCCACCTGCTTGTTGATCTCGCTCTCAAACACGTCGTCGCTGTTGACCACCCATCCACCGGTGTCGACGATCGAGAATTCCTTGCCGTTCCAGTCGACGCGTCCATACTGACGGTCGCGCGTGGTGCCGGCTGTCTCGTCGACGATGGCTGTGCGGCTCTGCGTCAGACGGTTGAAAAGAGTGGATTTACCCACGTTGGGGCGTCCCACTATAGCTATCATTTGTCCCATAGATGTGTGTGGGGTATTTGGTTTGCGTTTACAAAGTTAGCATTTTGGCTCCGTGTCTGCAAATCTCGCGCCGGGGGCGGGGTCGGCGTCATTCGATGTAACCGAAGGAGCGGAGCTTGTTCTCGCGGTTGCGCCAGTTTGACTCCACCTTGACAAACAGCTCGAGGTAGACGCGCTTGTCGAAGAAGGCCTCGATGTCCTTGCGGGCGTCGGTGCCTACCTTTTTGAGCTTCGTGCCGCCCTTGCCGATGAGGATTCCCTTCTGGGAATCGCGCTCCACGTAGATGACGGCCATGATGTGGATGGCGCCCTCTTTCTCGTCGAACTTCTCGACGATGACCTCTGTGGAGTATGGCACCTCCTTGTCGTAGTTGAGCAGAATCTTCTCGCGGATGATCTCGGTGACGAAGAAGCGGGCGGGCTTGTCGGTCAGCGCGTCCTTGCCGAAATAGGGCTGCGACTCCGGGAGGAGAGCCACGATGCGCGCCATGAGGTTGTCGACGTTGAAATGCTCCTTGGCGCTTGTGGGAAACACCTCGGCGTTGGGGAGCAGCTCCTTCCAGCGGGCCACCTTGGCTTCCAGATCGGCCTGGCTGCCAAGGAGGTCGATCTTGTTGATCACCAGCAGCACCGGCACCTCCTCGCGGGCCACCTTGGCGAGGAATTCGGCATTTTTAGTCGGATCCTCCACCACGTCGGTGACGTAGAGCAGTATGTCGGCGTCGGTCAGCGCTCCTTCGGAAAAGCCGAGCATACTCTCCTGCAGCTTGTATTTGGGCGAGAGCACTCCGGGAGTATCGGAGAATACTATCTGGTATTCGGGTGTGTTGACGATGCCCATTATGCGGTGGCGGGTGGTCTGGGCCTTGGATGTGATGATGCTCACACGCTCGCCTACGAGGTCGTTCATCAGTGTCGACTTGCCGACATTGGGGTTGCCGACGATATTGACGAAGCCGGCCCGGTGTTTGTTGTCTGACATAAAATGCTTGAATTTCGGTTACTACCATTTACAACAAAGATAGCACCCCAAAAGATGCTATCTTCGTGTTAAAAATCAGCTGTCGGGAATGGGTTGACGTTACTCAAAGGTCCCAGATCAGATACATGGCGCCCCATGTGAATCCGGCTCCGAAAGCTGTCAGTATGATCTTGTCGCCCTTCTTGAGGCGGTCCTTGTACTCGTCGAGGCAGAGGGGGATGGATGCAGCCGATGTGTTGCCGTAGTGCTCGATGTTGACAAGCACCTTTTCGGGAGCTATGCCCGCGCGCGACGAAACGGCCTCGATGATGCGCAGGTTGGCCTGATGAGGCACGAGCCAGTCCACATCGTCCATAGTCAGGTTGTTGCGCTGAGCCACGTCCATGCTCGATGTGAGCATGTCGGTCACGGCGTGCTTGTAGACGTAGCGGCCATCCTGCTGGAGGAAGTTCTGGCCGGCGTCGACAGTTTCGTGTGTGGTGGGGAGCACCGATCCGCCGGCAGGCATGATCAGATGATCGCGGCCTTCACCGTCGACATGGAACACGGCGTCGATCACGCCCGTACGCTCCTCGGTCGGCTCTACCAGCACGGCTGCCGCTCCGTCGCCGAAGAGGGCGCAGGTGCTGCGGTCCTGATAGTTGACCATCGACGACATTTTCTCGGCAGCCACTACGATCACTTTCTTGCGAAGACCCGAGCGGACGTAGGCCGCAGCGTCTTCAAGCGCCACGAGAAATCCGGCGCAGGCGGCCTGGATGTCGTAGGCATAGCAGTTGGGGAGCTTGGCCTCGTGGACGATCACCGAACCCGTGGAGGGGAAGCGGTAGTCGGGGTTGGAGGTGGCGCAGATAAGCAGCTCGATCTCTTCGGGTTTTGTGCCGGTAGATTCGAGAAGCTTCTCCACAGCCTTGGCGCCCATATAGGACGATCCGGCGCCCTCCTGCTTGAGGATGCGGCGCTGCTTGATGCCTACACGGGTCGTGATCCACTCGTCGTTGGTGTCAACCATCTTCGAGAGCATCTCGTTGTCGAGTATGTCGTCGGGAACGTAAGAAGCGATTCCCGAGATGCGAGCGTAAAGCATGTTCTGTATAGTTTGAGAGTTTTGGCTTCTAAAAAGAATCTCCCAAATGGCCGACACCGTGGCACGGCTCTTTCAGGAGATGTGATGATTTCCGACCGGGCGGCCCGGCGATAATGTCGGCCGCTCCGCATTCAGTCGGCTACGGCTTCGCCTCAGAGGGCAGCCTTGGGCTCGATGGCGAGCTTGCCGCGGTAGTAACCGCATTCGCCGCACACGGTGTGGTACACGTGCCATGCGCCGCAGTTGGGGCAGAGTGCCAGAGTGGGGGCCACGGCCTTGTCGTGGGTTCTACGCTTAGCTGTGCGGGTCTTCGATTGTTTGCGTTTAGGATGTGCCATTTCTTTCTATGTTTATTCTGTTTTATTCTTTTACGTATATTTCGTTGTCGCGGTTTATGCCTCTGTAGTCGCGTATCGGGTCATTCGTCGGCCGATGTCTGAGCGGCATCGCCTTCGGCGGCAAGCTTGCGCAGTGCGTCCCACCGCGGATCGGCGGGCTGTTCGGACAGAGCCGCTCCGGCGTCGATCGAATCGATCTCCTCGATCAGGCTCTCCTCAAGCTCGGTGTCCTCGTCGGAGGCTCCCCGCTCGGTGGCGCGGTGTTTTTTGAGCATCGCGCTCATCTGGCGGTTGCACTTGCCCATGGGGTGGACGTGCTTGATGGGTATCGAGAGCACCACCGTGTCGTAGATCATGTAGGCGGTGTTGAGGTAATTGTCGGCCTCGGGTATCACCAGCAGATCGTCCGACTCGTCGTTGTACTCGTCGCCATATCTGACGCTGATGTGGTAGGTCGTGTCGATCGGCATTTCGAGATCGTCAAGACAACGGTCGCAGATGAGCGTCACCACTCCCTCGATATTGAATGTGAGGTCGTAGAGATCTGACTTGTGCACCACCGTGAGCTTCACCAGCAGATCGGCGTTGTGCACATCCTCGCTCTCCATGTTCTTGAAGAACACCTTGTCGAGATGATACTCATACTCGTGAGTGCCTTCCGGCAGACTCTTGAGCGGCAGCTTGTAATCGGTAAACTTTCCCACGTCAGGATTTGTTTTGATGCGCGGCTTCCGGCATGAAAGCCGATGCAAAGATAACTATTATCTTGCTAACACCAAATTTTTTTTGACTCCGGATTCACTTGCCGGCCTCGGCCTGAAGCTCGGCGCGCTTGAGATATTTCTCCATTTCGATGCCGTTCTGCGCGCCATACATCGGATAGTACTTGATGATCTCGCGGTAGACGGCAGCCTCGGCGCTGTAGTTTTTCTGCTCGCGGAGCACTGTGGCCTTCTTCATCATGAAGTAGGGAGTGTAGAGCGGATTCTCGTCGGAGATCCTGATGGCCTTGTCGTAGCAGCCGATCGCCTCGCCGAGCTTGTCGAGATTCACGTAGCAGTCGCCCTGCAGGCTCTTGGCCGCAGCGCCGATCACGCTCTCCGTGGCGTCATACTTGTCCAGATACTTAGCGGCCTCCTCATACTTGCCCTCCTTGTAGAGCAGGATGGCGGCGTTGAGAGCGGCACGGTTGCCGGCTGAGTAGCCATAGTTGTCGGCCACCTGACGATACTGCTCCAGAGCTGTGGAATCGTTGCCGGTCGACAGCGTGATGTCGGCCTGACCCACGGCATTGTCGGCCGCAGCCATGCCCGGACGGCGGATGGCATAGATCCAGATCAGGATCGCACACACTACCACTCCTATGGCCAGAATCACCCACATGATGGTGCGCTGGCTGTTCTGCACTTTCTGTTCGAGGCCGGTCAGCGACTCGTTGATGTCGTCGAGAGCTGTCCGCGTCTCATTTTCATTGTCCTTTGCCATTATTCTGTAATTCTGAATTAGCTTGTTGGTCAGTCGATCTGCCCGCCGGAGAGCGCCGCAGGGGCGGCATTCTGCCATATCGGCACATTTCGAGCCGCAAAGTTAATAATTTTTTTGCCTATATAAAAGCTTTTCTGTCGCCTTTTTATTACCCGCCGCCAAAATCACGCCCTTCTCAAATAAAATCGCTAACTTTGCAGATTGAAAACAATATCAGACAACAAAACAATCATAATAGATTTATGAACTTCGTAGAAGAACTCAAATGGCGCGGCATGATCCATCAGATGATGCCCGGCACCGAAGAACAACTCCAGAAGGAGATGACCGTGGCCTACCTCGGCATCGATCCCACGGCCGACAGCCTGCATATCGGACACCTCGTGGGAGTCATGATGCTCAAACATCTGCAACGCGCCGGCCATAAGCCGATAGCCCTCGTCGGAGGCGCCACCGGAATGATCGGCGACCCCTCGATGAAAAGCCAGGAACGCAAGCTGCTCGACGAGCAGACACTCCGCCACAACCAGGAAGCTATCAAACGCCAGCTCGCTAAATTCCTCGACTTCGACTCGACCGAACCCAACGCCGCCGAACTCGTCAACAACTACGACTGGATGAAACAGTTCTCGTTTCTCGACTTCATCCGCGACGTAGGCAAGCACATAACCGTCAACTACATGATGGCCAAAGACTCGGTCAAGAAACGCCTGTCGGGCGAAAGCCAGCAGGGCATGTCGTTCACCGAATTCTCCTATCAGCTCGTGCAAGGCTACGACTTCCTCTGCCTCTACCGCGACAAAGGATGCCGCCTGCAGCTCGGAGGATCCGACCAGTGGGGCAACATCACCACCGGCACAGAACTCATACGCCGCACCCTCGGAGGCGAAGCTTTCGCACTCACCTGCCCCCTCATCACCAAAGCCGACGGAGGAAAATTCGGCAAGACGGAGAGCGGCAACGTATGGCTCGATCCACGCTACACATCGCCCTACAAATTCTACCAGTTCTGGCTCAACGTATCCGACGCTGACGCCGAAAAATACATCAAGATCTTCACCACCCTCTCGCGCGAAGAGATCGACAGCCTAATCGCAGAGCAGGCCGCCGACCCCTCACAGCGCCCCCTCCAGAAACGCCTGGCCAAAGAGATCACCACCATGGTGCACTCCGCCGACGACTACGAGATGGCCGTCGAAGCATCCAAAATACTCTTCTCCAACCACGCCGGCGAAGCACTCCGCCGACTCGACGAAACCACCCTTCTGCAAGTAATGGAAGGAGTGCCTCAGCACACCATCTCGCTTCAGGACCTCCAGAACGCCGAAGGAGTGAAACTCGTCGACCTCCTCACAGATGCAGCACCCGTATTCCCCTCCAAAGGCGAAATGCGCAAGATGACACAGCAGGGAGGCCTCTCCATCAACAAAGAGAAAGCCACCGATCCCTACGCCACCGTCACCGCAGCCGACCTCCTCAACGGGAAATACCTGCTTGTGCAGCGCGGCAAGAAGAATTATTTCCTTCTGATTGCCCAATAATGCAGAAAAATTCGTAACTTTGCATCGCTTTAGGTTCTCCACGCAGAGAGCTTGAGCCACGGATTGTCTCGTGGTGTAATGGTAGCACAGCAGTTTTTGGTTCTGCTTGTCCAGGTTCGAGTCCTGGCGAGACAACTTCCACAAGCGTCTTCGACTTCTCAGCAAGCGAAGACGCTTTCTATATACCCCCACCCCATCTCACCAGCATCTCATCAACATCTCACCAACATCTCCTCTCGACCGCTCCCATCCCATCCCATCCCCTCCCATCCTATCCTATCC
>JAIDKJ010000227.1 GCA_029051835.1 Paramuribaculum sp.
TGCTGTCGTCGAGCGAATCGGATCTCGCATCGTCGGCGGGCGCCGTCAAGGTCGCCCCTCTTGCGGCCGACGATGCCGTGATAAGCAGCCGTTCGAGCGGTGACGTCAGCGTCAGCGACCTGATATCCGACATGGTCACCGTAAAAGCCGTTTCGTCGGGCGATGTAAAGGTTGCAGGCAAGGGCCGGACAGTGCATATCACCTCGGGCAGCACCTCCGAGGTAAATGCCAAAGGACTAAAAGCTATGGATCTGACAGTAGAGGTGTCATCTTCGGGCGAAGTGGATTGCTATGCCGTCAGAAGTTTCAAAGGCACCTGTTCGAGCACTATGGCCGAGATCACATGCTACTCCAAGCCCGGAGTGATCACCAAGCAAGGTTCATCTCCCGGAAATATCAAGATAGGCCGTTAAGACAGTATGCAGCCTCAGGCCTAAGGCATCAGCCGGCATCATCACCAACCGCATGGAAAGAGATCGTTTTGAAGAAGAAGCCCGACGTGTGCGGCCGCGCCTTGTCAGCGAGGCGCGGCGCCTGCTGGGCGATCCCGACGATGCCGACGACGCCGTGCAGGATGCGATGCTTAAGCTATGGTTCTACCGCGAGCGGCTCGACGGTTATTCGTCGTTCGACGCTCCCGCCATAGTTACCGTCAGGCGTGTTTGCATCAACCGCCTGCGGAGTCTGCGGCAGCATGCCGACATATCCGAAGCCGACTGCGCCGCGGCCGGAGAGCCGGAGGGTCACGATTTTCAGGCGCTCATGCAGGCCATTGACCTGCTGCCGGGCGTGGAGCAGGCCGTATTGCGGATGCGACATATCGACGGCATGGAGATAGAAGAGATCGCCTCCATATCATCATCTACACCGGGAGCTGTGCGTACGGCTCTCTCACGGGCGCGACGACGGGTCCGCGAACTTTATACACGAAATCTATGACTGACATCAACATCAACGACATCGACACACTGCTGCAACGCTTTTTCGACGGATTCACCACTATCGAGGAAGAGAAGGCGCTTGAGCGGTTTTTTGCCTCCGCTCAGCGGCTGCCACGCAGGCTGGAGCGCTACAGGCCCATGTTCGGATGGTATGCCTCGGGCATGACGGCTCCGCTCCCTTCGGCCCGTCCGCGCCACAAGGCCGTGGTGTGGATCAGTTCGGTAGCAGCGGCGGCAGCCATGACTCTCGTGAGCCTGAGCGCACTGCGCTCCCCCTCGTGCGACACCATGATGATGGCCGGAGTGATCGCCGACTGCGCTTCGATGACCGAGGAGGTCTACGTCATACGCGACGGTCACCGCGTGACCAATCCCGGGATCGTGGATGAAGAGATAGCCCGTACTATAATCGAGGTGGAGGAGATGGATCTCGAAGTGGAACTTCAGCGGTTGGAAATATACGAAATACAGTGAAAATGAATATGAGAAGAACTATAATATCGATTGTGGCGTGTGCCGCACTTTGTTTCGCCGCTTCCGCACAGAAGCAGTGGCATCAGGAACTTATCAATATGGCCAGCGCGTCGTCCAACGCCGACGTCAATGCGGTGGTCAACCGCGACCACGTGTCGGGCACCGTCACCAATGCCCGCTACCGCATATATCTTCAGCCGTCGGCTGCCGCCGAGGTGCGCCGCCGCCTCGCAATCCACCAGAAGGAGGCCGGAATGTATTCGGTCGACTCCAAAAAGCTGGTGATGAGCTTTGACGACGCCGGAGTGCGCACCAACTACAGCCTGTCGCTCAAGGGACGCAAGCGCCTGCTGCTCATATCGCAGCAGAAATCCTACAGAGTGGCTGAAGACGGCACTCTGCTGATCCCGTCGACTGTTGAAGCCGAGGAGCGCTTCAGTGCCATTGAAGAGCAGGACGAAGTGGCACGTCAGCATGCCGCCGAGGTGCGCCGTCAGGCCGCTGAGGCGCGAAAGCAGGCAGTCGAGGCTCGTAAACAGGCTGCCGAAGCGCGCAAGCAGGCAGCTGAAAACCGCCGTCAGGCAGCCGAGGCCCGTAAACAGGCCGCCGAAGCACGCCGTCAGGCCGCTGAGCTGCGTCGCCAACGCCCTGCTACTAATGGAGTATCGGTCAAAAGAAGCAACAGTGCTGTCACCATGATACAGAATGATCCTACTCCGGCTCAGAAACAGGAGATGAACAATATCGACAACGCGCTCCGCAAGGAGAGCGAACGCCGCCGTCGCGAGTTGCAGTAAGACCAGCCGCCGGCCTGCAGCGATCGGCTGCAATGCGATCCCCTTCTTGCTCAGCCGCGCTTTCTCACCATGACATGATATAACACTCCAAAGTCCACAGTTTTTGATTTCTCAAAATTGACGTCGCTGTGTCAGCTCCAGGCCGACACAGCGCGTTATTGTTTGCGGTTTGTTGGCGTTGTTTAACATCTGTTATAGCCTTTCGGGCCTTTTGCGGTCAAACAATCTGTCGCTTCAGGCGTTGTATTGAGTTGAGAGAGCATACACGCACGGACACTCCGCGCCGCTTCTCATGATTCCATTAATCACGGTATAAAAACAAAAACATTATTGACGCGATGGAAAAAATAGGACAATTCAGCATGAAATCCCTGTTGCGCAAGGCCGGTGGAACCCGCAGGAAACGCCGTGCATGGCTTTCGATCATACTGGTGCTGCTCATAGTGGCGGCGGTGGTATGTTTCCTGCTGCGCCCCAAGACCCAGGAGCCTCCGCTGCCTAAGGTGGAGGTGGAAACCGTCACGACAGGCGACGTCAATATCTATGGCGAATATGTGGGACGCATACGCGCTCAGCAGTTTGTGGAGATACATGCACGTGTGGAGGGCTATCTTGAAAAGATGTGTTTCAAGGAAGGCTCGCATATCGACAAGGGCCAGACGCTCTTCATAATCGACCCGAAGGTCTATCAGGCCCACGTCAACAAGGCCCGCGCCATACTCAACAAAGCTCAGGCTCAGGCTCGCAAGGCCAAGCACGATCTTGACCGCATAACCCCTCTCTATGCCCAGAACGCCGCCTCGCAGCTCGATCTGGACAATGCCACGGCGGCCTACGAGTCGGCTATGGCCGAAGTGACCGTCAGCCAGGCCGATCTTACGCAGGCCGAACTGACGCTGAGCTACACCAGAGTGTCGTCGCCCATCGCCGGATATATCTCCGAACGCGTGGCCGATATAGGTACGCTCGTCGGGCCGTCGGGCGGCAAGTCGCTGCTGGCCACCGTGGTGAAGAGCGACACCGTGCGTGTCGACTTCTCGATGACCGCTCTCGACTATCTGCGTGGCAAGGACCGCAATGTCAATCTCGGCAGCGACGATCCGAGCCGCAAATGGAATTCGTATGTGACCGTGACACTGGCCGACGGATCGCAGTATCCCTATCAGGGACTGGTGGACTTCGCCGATCCGCAGGTCGACCCCAAGACCGGTACATTCTCGGTGCGCGCCGAGATGCCCAACCCCGACCGCAGCCTGCTGCCGGGAGAGTTCACCAAGGTGAAAGTGCTCCTTGACGTGCGCGAGAACGCCGTCGAGATCCCCTATAAGGCTCTCGTGATAGAGAAAAACGGCGCGTATGTGTTTGTGGTGCGTCCCGACGGCGTGGTGGAGAAACGCTTCGTGGAGATCGGGCCGCAGTCGGGCAACAATATCATAGTGGAGCGCGGTCTGGCCAAGGGCGAGAAGATAGTGGTGGAAGGCTACCACAAGCTCTCGCACGGCATGAAAGTAGACGCCATCGAGGCGCCGGCCGATTCTGTTCCCGCAGTAAACATAAACCCGCCGGCCGACAGTGTGCCGGCATCCGGAAAGGAGGGCTGATATGCGCAGGAATTTCTTTCTCGACCACCCCGTATTCTCGATCGTAGTTTCGATCGTGATATTCATCGTGGGTCTTATCGGCCTGGTGATGCTCCCGGTCGACCAGTATCCGCAGATAGTGCCTCCGGTGGTGAAGATCACCGCTTCCTATCCGGGAGCCGACGCCATGACGGTCACCCAGGCTGTGGCCACGCCTATCGAGCAGGAGCTTAACGGCACTCCCGGCATGATCTACATGTCGTCGTCAAGTTCCAATTCAGGAGGATTCTCGGCGCTGGTGACATTCGACATTGATGTCGATCCGGAGCTTGCCGCCGTGGATATACAGAACCGTATCAAGAAGGCCGAGGCGAGGCTTCCGGCCGAAGTGGTGCAGAACGGCATCTCTGTGTCGAAGGAAACGGCGAGCCGTCTGATGACCATCACCGTGATGAGCGACGATCCGAAGTTCGACGAGGTGTATCTGAGCAACTATACCACCCTCAATGTCATTGACCCGATACGCCGTATTCCCGGCGTGGGCAGCGTGAGCAGCGTCGGAAGCCGCTACTATGCCATGCAGATATGGGTAGAGCCCGACAAGCTTGCCAATCTCGGCCTGACAGTCAAGGATGTGCAGAACGCACTGAAAGATCAGAACCGCGAGTCGGCCGCCGGAACTCTCGGGCAGGCTCCTATGACGGAGATCGACGTGACCATGCCTATCATCGCCCGCGGCCGCCTGTCGACGGTCGAGGAGTTCGAGGATATCGTGCTTCGTGCCGGCAACGACGGCTCGATGATACGTCTGCGCGATGTGGCGAGGATATCGCTCGAAGCTTCGAGCTACGCCACCGAGAGTGGCATCAACGGCGGCAATGCGGCGGTGATCAACATCAACATGCTTCCCGGCTCCAACGCCATGGAGGTGGCCGAGGCCGTCAAGCGCGAGATGGAAGTGATAGCCCGCGGTTTCCCGTCGGGAATCACCTACGGCATACCGTTCGACATGACGACCTATATCGAGCAGTCGATCCACCATGTCTACCGCACATTCTTCGAGGCGCTGCTGCTGGTGATTGCCGTGGTGTTCCTGTCGCTTCAGAACTGGCGCGCCACTCTGATACCTGTCATCGCCGTGCCTATCTCGCTTGTAGGCACCTTCGGAGTGATGCTCATATTCGGCTTCTCGCTCAATATGCTCACGCTTCTCGGACTGATACTCGCGATAGGCATAGTGGTCGACGACGCCATAGTGGTGGTGGAGAATGTGGACCGCATCATGAATTCCGAAAAGATTTCGGCCTTCGAGGCTACCGCCAAGGCTATGAAAAACCTCGGCAGCGCGCTGGTGGCCATGTCGCTGGTGCTGTGTGCGGTGTTCGTGCCTGTAAGCTTCCTTCCCGGCATCACGGGTCAGCTCTACCGCCAGTTCACGGTGACAATCGCCGTGTCGGTGGTGATCTCTACAGTGGTGGCTCTGACGCTTTCGCCGGTGATGTGCGCCAAGCTGCTGCGGCCGTCGCATGGCCGCAAGGCAAAGATATTCCGCCGCATCAACTTGTGGCTTCTGCGCGGCAACCGTTTCTACGGACGCGCCATAGCCCGCACACTGTCGCATCCGCGGCGCATGTATGCCGCCTTCGGTCTGGCGCTGGTGTTTATCTATCTGATGAACTCGCTGATGCCCCGCAGCTTCATGTCGCAGGACGACCAGGGCTACTTCAACGTAGAGCTTGAACTGCCGGAAGGCGCCACCATAGAGCGCACCCGCGAGGTGACCGAGCGGGCCATGGACTATCTGCTCGCCGATCCCGACGTGGAGTATGTGCTCAACGTCACCGGTTCGTCGCCGCGTGTCGGCTCCAATCAGGCTCACTCGCAGCTTACGGTCATACTGAAACCGTGGGGCGAGCGCAAGTCGGGCGATATCGCCGAGGTGCGCAACCGTGTGCACAATGCGCTGTCGGCCTACCCCGAGTGCAAGGTCTACGTGTTCTCTCCCTCGATCATTCCCGGTCTGGGAACGTCGGGCGGATTCGAGATGGTGCTTGAGGCCCGTGCCGACGCATCCTACGCCGATCTGCAGAGCGCCGTCGACACTCTGAAGCTATATGCCTCCAAGGCGAGCGCGATAGCCGATCTGTCGACCTCCATGCAAGCCGACATACCGCAGCTCTACTTCGATGTGGACCGCGACAGAGCCAAAATGCTCGGCATACCCGTGAGCGATATATTCTCGACCATGAAGGCCTTCACAGGCTCGATATATGTCAACGACTTCAATATGTTCAACCGCATATACCGCGTCTACATACAGGCCGACGCGCCCTACCGCGCCCGGCGCGAGAATATCGACCTTTTCTTCGTGAAGAGCGCCGACGGCACGATGGTGCCGGTGTCGTCGCTCGGCACGTCGAACTACACCACCGGCCCCGGCACGATCGGACGCTTCAATATGTTCAATGCAGCCACAGTATCGGGCGAGGCCGCCCACGGCTACAGTACCGGCGAGGCTATGGACGCGCTCGAAGATATAGTGCGCAAGCATCTGCCCGACAATATCGGAGTGGAGTGGAGCGGACTCTCCTATCAGCAGAAGCATGAGAGCGGCAATACGGGACTTGTGCTCGGACTGGTGTTTCTCTTCGTGTTCCTCTTCCTGGCGGCGCTCTACGAGAGCTGGTCGGTGCCTCTGGCTGTGATACTGTCGCTCCCCATCGCGGGTGTCGGCGCCTATCTGGGCATATGGATATGCGGACTCGAAAACAATATCTACTTCCAGATCGGACTGGTGATGCTCGTGGGTCTGGTGGCCAAGAACGCCATTCTGATAGTGGAGTTTGCCAAGGAGGAAACCGACCGTGGAGTGGATGCCGTCAGGGCGGCGCTCAATGCGGCCCGCCTGCGGTTCCGTCCGATAGTCATGACCTCGCTGGCGTTCATGCTCGGCCTTGTGCCGCTCGTGATAGCTTCCGGTCCGGGTTCAGGCGCCCGGCGCGACATAGGCACCGGAGTGTTCTTCGGCATGGGAGTGGCCATAACGGTGGGCATAGTGTTCGTGCCGTTCTTCTTCGTGGCGGTCAACAGGCTTTTCAACCGTAGCCGCCGTCCGAAAGCCGTGGAGGCTCCTGATAAGTCTGATGGTGAAAACTAATTTTTGAGATTTACTTATGAAATATATAGTTCCGACTTTTGTTGCCGCAGCGATGCTCGCCGCTTCGTGCTCCGGCACCAAAAATCTCGCAAAGCCCGACCTTGACATGCCCGAGGCATACGTGGCCGGAGATACTGCCGCAGTCGACTCTCAGTCGATAGCCGACATCAACTGGTGGGAATTCTATGCCGATTCCACGCTGACGAAGATCATGAGGATAGCGCTCGACAACAACCGCGACATCCTCAAGGCTGCCGCCCGCGTTGAACAGTCGCGCCATCTTTATGGCGTGGCAGTGGCCGAGATGTGGCCTCAGGTGGGTGTCAATGTGGCCTACAGCTATGAAACCAACAAGTACAATGGCGGAGAGCTGACCAAGGATCCGGAGCATGATCTGAAGCTGCCGATATCGTGGGAGGTGAATCTCTGGGGATCGATGATCCACGCCAAGGATGCCGGAAAGGCACGCTATGCGGCGTCGGTGGAGGATTACAGGGCTATGCGCATGACGGTGATAGCCGAGGTGGCTACGGCCTATTTCAGGCTACTCTCGCTTGAAAACGAGCTTGAGATCGTAAGGCGCACTCTGCTGACGCGTCAGGAGTCGCTCGAGCAGGCACGATTGCGGTTTGAGGGCGGACTGACTTCCGAAACCGTCTATCAGCAGGCCAAGGTGGAGTATTCTACCACGGCGTCGCTGATTCCCGCCCTGGAGTTGCAGGTCAATGCCATGCGCAACACCCTGACGACTCTCATGGGTGAGTATCCCCGCGAGGTGTTCGACCGCCGTCAGACTCTCTTTGGAGCGGAGATGCCGGCCGAACTGCCGGCCGGAGTGCCCTCCGACCTGCTCCGTCGCCGTCCCGACCTGCGGGCGGCCGAGATGCGCCTCAAGGCGGCCATGGCCGATGTGGGCGTGAGCTACGCCGACCGTTTTCCCTCGCTGCGCATAGGGTTTACCCCCGGTCTGGAGAATGACGGGCTGAAGGATTTCTTCAAGTCGCCGTTCACCTATACCCTCGCCCAGATCACTGGTCCGATATTTGATTTCGGACGCAAGAAGCGCAAATATCAGGCTATGATCGCGGCCTACGACCAGAGCCGTCTCGACTACGAGAAGGCCGTCATAAGCGCTTTTGCGGAGGTCAACACTTCGATAGTGGCCTACAACAAGTATCACGACAACTACCGCGTGAAGGTGGATCTCCGCGATGCAGCCGCCAAGTATGTGAAACTCGCATGGCTGCAATACCGTGGCGGCACGCTCAACTATATCGACGTGCTCGACGCCCAGCGCCGTTACTTCGAGGCGCAGATAGGGGTCAGCAACGCTCTGCGCGACGAATATCTCGCGCTGATCAATCTCTACAAGGCTCTTGGCGGGGGCTGGAGCTGAGTTGGCAGCGTGGCGGCGACAGGAGTCGCTAAGCAATATCAAAGGCGCTGTGTCGGTTGGAATTACGACACAGCGCCTTCGCTTTAGGGTGCTGTTATATCAGCGTATGCGTCTGACCGGCATCACTCGGCCGCGAGGATCGAGGGAGCGGTGTAGGTGCGCGCTGCCAGTTCCTGGTCGAGCATGTAGAGTCCCATGCCGTTGTCGCCCACGAGCTTGAATTTGTCGATGAGCGTGCGGCAGTTGTCCTCCTCCTCAACCTGCTCCGACACGAACCATGCCAGACGGTCGCGTGTGGCATAGTCTTTCTCCTGTTCGGCCAGTGCGAAGAGATCGTTGATGAGGGCGGTCACCTTGTTTTCATGCTGCAGTGTGTGCTCGAACGCTGCCAGAGGCGACTCCCATTCGGTAGGCACCGCGTCGATAGGCTTGAGCGTCACGCGCCCGCCACGCTGATTGATGTAGTTCATGAATATCTGGGCATGGGCCTGCTCCTCTTTGAACTGTATCGCAAACCAGTTGGCTATGCCGTTGCGTCCTTCGGCCTGAAAGTGCATCGACATCGAAAGATACAGGTAGGCCGACCACAGTTCGGCGTTGATCTGGGCGTTGAGTGCGTCCTGAATTTTGTTGTTCAGCATTTTATTGTCGTTTTTTAGAGAGTTTCTGTTGAAGATTAAACGAAATCCGTTTGTTGTGGTTCCGGCTTTCGGGCGGGTTTAACGGCGTTTGCCTCCTCCACGGCGCTGCTGCTCGCGGAGCATGGCCTGCTGCTGTTTCTGCGCTTCTTCGAGCTTGGTGGCCCAGAATCCTTTCTTGCGGGGTTTCTTGGCGTTCTCACGCATGGTGGCACGCACCTTCTCCTCGTCGACAAACTTGCGGAAGAGGTAGGTCTGCAGGATGGTGATGAGCAGGAAGAGGAAGTAGTAGCAGCTCAGTCCGGCGGCGTAGTTGTTGAAGAAAAACAGGAACATCACCGGCATCAGATACATCATCCATTTCATGCCGGGCATGGAGTTGCCTCCGGGCTGCGACTGCATGTTGATATGGGTGTAGATGATGTTGCCCACTGTCATGAGCAGACAGAAGCGG
>JAIDKJ010000228.1 GCA_029051835.1 Paramuribaculum sp.
GGCCACCGACTGCTACCGCAAGGCATTCGAAACCGATCCCGACTCCGCACGCGACTATTACCGCCAGCTCGGACCCGAACAGACCGCCAACGCCCAGATGCTCGCCACAATAGCCGGAAGCATCGGAAACAATCCGACGGAAGAGGCCGAGGCTGACACCATACCCGAAACGATAATCAACGACTGCCATGACAACTGACTGGACCGACAGCCTCGCAGCACTGCGGGCCACGCTCCCCGGAGCCGATGAAGCCCCCGCCGAACAGCCGGAAACCGAGGCCACGACCGACTCAGCCCCTTCAGGCAACCGCCAGCTGACTCTATGCTACGAACGCAAACAGCGACGTGGCAAGCCCGCAACGATCATCAGCGGATTTGACTGCTCCGACGATCAGCTCTCCGATATCGCCTCCAAGCTCAAGAAAAGGCTTGCCACCGGAGGATCGGCCCGCGGCGGCGAAATACTCGTGCAGGGCGACCGCCGCGAGGAGCTGCGCACTCTGCTCGCCGACATGGGCTACAAGGTAAAAGGCTGACGATGCTGACCATCTATCGCGCTTCGGCCGGATCGGGCAAGACCTACACTCTCGCCTACGAATATATCAGACTGCTGCTCGGACACACCGACCGCAACGGACGCCACCGCCTCAACAGCGGCAACCGTGGCGCACACCGCAACATACTCGCCATCACCTTCACCAACAAGGCCACCGGCGAGATGAAGCGGCGTATAATCCACGAACTCGCCCTTCTGGCCGGATGCGAGCCGGGATGGGACTCCCGTTCGGGCTACATGGAGGATCTGAAACGTCACTTCAACGCCACCGCCGAACAGATAGCCGCCGCAGCCAGAGAGGCGCTGACAGGCATACTGTTTGACTTCAGCCAGTTTCAGGTATCGACCATCGACTCGTTTTTCCAGACCATACTGCGCACGTTCGCCCGCGAAGCCGAACTGACAGGCAACTACGAGCTGACACTCGAAGCCGTGCCGAGCGTCAGCGAAGGGGTGGCGCGCCTGTTCAAATCGCTTGAAGATGACGACAGCCGCCACAGCGGCATCATACTGGCACAGATCACCCGACATCTGCTCAACAAGATGAACGAGGGGAAGACCTCCGACCTGCTCAACCGTTCGGGCAAAGCATATCAGACCCTCGTCAGGGAGATATCGAGCATGAACGACGAGGAGTTCGCCACACGCCATGAAGGCGACGAGGCCACAGCCCACGACATGACGATGGAATATCTCTCCGATCCGACACGGCTCAACCGGTTTGCATCGGCGCTGATGGCCGAAACGTCGGCGCTCGCCCGCAAAGCCAGGCTACGCGCCACCGAATGCCTCGACGCGATAGAACGCCACGGGCTCGGCACGGGAGTGTTCAAGGCCAACTACTTCATCAAAGGACTGGAGAAAGTGAAGGCCGACCCGACGGCCGACAGCGGCACAACCACCGTGAAACCCGCCGCCGAGGGGGTGGAATCGGTGCTCAACAAAGGGCGCACTCTCCCGCCGGAGGTGGCGACATCGGTGATAGCCGCATCGGAAGCCATACTTGCCTGCCGCACACGCGGCAAGATATGCCGCCAGCTGCTCGACTCCACCCTGTCGCTCTCACTCATGCGCCATGCCATGCGCTATATCGACGAAGTGCGACAGGAGAGCAACGCCCTGCTGCTCGACGACACGAAGACACTGCTCGGCAAAATCATAGGCGACAACGACACCCCGTTTGTCTACGAACGCATGGGAGTGTGGCTCAACCACTTCCTGATCGACGAGTTTCAGGACACATCGCGAATGCAGTGGGACATACTCCGGCCTCTCGTCGAACAGGGGATAGCACCCGGACACGACTCGCTGATCATCGGCGACGAAAAACAGTGCATCTACCGCTTCCGCAACTCCGACCCCACGCTGCTCGGCTCGCAGGTGGCATCGGACTTCGGCGCACTCGAGTTCATGGAAAAAGGAAATACCCCCGGATCCAACACCAACTGGCGGTCGTCGGCCACCGTGGTCGAATTCAACAACCGCCTTTTCGAGGCGATGGGTCCCGCACGTGCCGACGAAGGGGTCTACAGCAACGTCCGCCAGCTTGTGGCGGCCAAAAACGAATCGGCTCCCGGCTACGTGGAGGTCAGCCGCATCACAGTGCCACAAGGCTCCACGATGGCCGACGAGGCTCTGCCGCGGCTCTACGACAATATCCTGCGCCAGCTCGGCGCCGGCTATCGCCCATCGGATATAGCCATACTCGTGCGCGACGGAAAAGATGCCACTCAGGTGGCGGAATACCTATCGGAACGCCAGCACGACAACCCCGACGATCCGCGCTTCGGCATAACGAGCGACGAATCGCTGCGGCTGCAGGATTCGCCGGCAGTAAAAATGATAATCAGCGCACTGCGGCTGAGGTCGACCACGGCCGACGACGTAAGGGAGCGAAGACGAAGCATGCGCGAGGTGACCCTGCTGACATCGCGCTTCGACGAAGCCAAGGGACGCGGCCTGAGCGACTCCGACGCTCTCGGGGAGGCGATCGGGCGCCGAGGCGAACAGGCGTCGGAGATCAACAACGAATCATGGGATCTCGTGACGCTCGTCAACTGGATCATACGCGAACGCATCCCCGCCGACATGGCTCACGACCAGAACGCCGCGATATCGGCCTTTGTCGACGCCGTGACCGAATATTCCGTGGCCAACGCCCCCGACCCGCGCAGTTTCCTGCGGTGGTGGGACATCAATGGCCGACGGCTGTTTGTGCAGACCCCGGCCGACACCCTGTCGGTCAATCTCATGACCATCCACAAGTCAAAGGGACTGCAGTGGGCCTGCGTCCACGTGCCGATGGTCGACTGGGACGCCATTTCGCTTAAAAGCGACGAATGGTTCTCCACCGAAGGGTTCGCTCTTGAGGGATGCGACAGCAGCGACATACCGCCCTACGTGAGGCTGAGGCCTTGCATAGAGATGCTCGCCACCCCTATGGGAGAGCGCTACCGGAGGCGCGTCAGAGAGATGGCTACGGATGAAACCAATGTGATCTACGTGGCCTTCACACGCGCCGTCAACGAACTGTGTGTCTACTACAAAATGCCGTCGGCACCCAAGGACACCACGGCCGGCGAATTTGTGGGACGCGCCCTTGTAGAGGCCTACGGACAGGAATCGGTGACCATAGGCGAGCACACATCCCCGCCTCCACGCGAAGAGAAGAAAGGCACTGCCCTCGAGCCGGCCGCCAGCGGCGACATGCCGCATTTCACGGCAGGAATACGAGCCGACCTCTGGAACGCCATCGAACTCGACGACGACCCCGATATGGTCGACGCCACCTCCGAACCGGCTACAGATCCCGACGTCGCCGACTGACCGCCACGCCTATCTCCCTCGCCCCTGCAGACGGCGGAAGGCAAGGAGCTTCACCCGGCCGAAACGCCGCTCGGCCTCGCGCATGGCGGCGTCGCGTCCGGCCGCATCTGTAGCGGCGGCGAGCATACGCTCGATCTCCCGACGGGTGTCGCCGTCGATAAGCCGAGCCTCATCGAGCCGTCCGAGCGACACGCATTCAGCAAGATGCCCCACCACTGTCGACAGAGCCAGCCCGCGCAGAGCCGCTATATCCTCGGGCGACGTGCCATCATCAAACATCCGCAACGACTCGAAGGTAGAATAGCCCTTAGCTTTCTTCTCCTTGCGGGCAGCACCCCTTTTCCGGCCCTCCGACGCAGTCTTTTCCGATCGGCCTCGCAACTCCGCAGCTCCGGCATCGTCGCCCTGAAGCGCTATCCGCGCCTTTATATCGAGATACGCCTCCACGCTGAACTCCGTGTCGGCCAGCGCCGTCAGCACCTTGTATTTGGCCAGCATCAGTTCCCACGCGGCATCGCGCGCCGCCTCCACCCGGCGACGGTAATTCTTGTTGCCTATATCCGACGGCACCCTCTGCACCAGCCGCAACAGCGGCGACAGCTTTTCGATGAAATACGCACACCCGCCTCTGACCTTGAGCCGCAGCTCCTCCGATCCTCTCAGAGCGGGCGCCCCTCCGGGATACGAGGCATAGATACGTCCGAACCGCTCGCCCACGGCCTCCAGATCGTCGGCCATCTCCTTTGAAGCACGGCTATAAATATCAAACAGCTCTGGATGCACCGGAGCCACGAACTCCTGCACCGCGCGCGACAATGCGTCGAACTCGCGGCGTATGCGCCCGAAATCAAACACCTCCACAAGATTGCGGATATAAAATTCATCTTCCAGACGCGAAGCCACCGCCTCATCGGGGCTTCCGGCCACAGCCTCGCGTATAAAACCGGTGACACCCGGATCGGTGATCACCGAACGCTCCGACAAAGGGGTGTCAAGCACCAGCCCGTCGAGCGAACGGCACCGGCTCAGAGCCACGTAGGCCTGTCCGGGAGCAAACGAAGATGCGGCATCGATCATAGCCCGCTCAAAGGTCAGTCCCTGACTCTTGTGGATAGTTATGGCCCACGCCAGACGCAACGGCAGCTGCACGAAACGCCCCTCCTCCTTCTGGGTGATCTTGCCGGTGTCGTCGTCCACATCATAGCGCGTATTGACCCACTCGGCCGGCTCCACGCATATCTCTTCATCCTTGCCGAGCGGCCTGACTATCACCATGCCGTCGGAGAGCGATGTCACTGTGCCGATCATACCATTGAAGAAACGGCGCTCCGGCCCGTCGTTGCGTATGAACATCACCCTCGCCCCCACCTTGAGAGCCACCTCCTCCTCGGCCGGATAGGCCGACGAAGGAAACTTCCCCTCCACTCTGGCCTTGAACACCTCCGGCGGGCCGGCTATGGCTGCAAGCTTCCCTTCGTTGACCGCAGCAGCCCGGGCATTATGGGTCGTAAGCCTTATGTATCCCTCCTCGTCCGACGGGTCGAATCCGGGCCGGTAGCGTCCGTTAAGCCTCCGGAGCAGATCGGCGTCGACCTCACCGTCGCGCACGGCGTTGAGCATATCTATAAAGGCGCGGTCGGTCTGGCGGAACACCGTCTGCAGCTCGATCGTAAGCATTCCGGCCTCGCGCAAGGCATGGCTGTCGAAGAAATATGGCGACGGATAATAGGGCCGCAACAGCTCCCGGTCGGCGTCGCGCAACACCGGCGACAACTGACGCAGATCGCCGATAAGCAGCAACTGTACCCCGCCGAATGGCCTCGACGGATCGCGGAAACGCCGCAGAGCCATATCCATCGCGTCCATCAGATCGGGACGCACCATGCTGACCTCATCGATCACCAGCAGCTCCATGCCGGCGAGGATGCGGCGTGTGGAGCGCGACGGCTTGAAATACTGCTCCTCACCCACAAATCCCCTGCCGGGTATATAGCAGGTCAGCGGAAAGTGGAAAAAGGAGTGGATCGTCGCTCCGTCGGCATTTATGGCGGCCACGCCGGTAGGCGCCAGCACCACCATGCGCTTGCGCGAGGTGGCCCGGAGCCGTTTCAGAAACGTAGTCTTGCCGGTGCCCGCCTTTCCGGTCAGAAACAGATTGGCGCCCGTCTGCTCCACTATGCGGGCGGCAAGCCCTAACTCGCGGCTGACTGCCGTGGGAGCCACAGTCGCTCCATCCTCCGGAGCCACGCCGGCGCCGTCTGTAATATCGTATTCCATCGGTATATTCACTATATTGCGAAATTAGCCATTATTCCCTAACTTTGCAAAAACGCGCAACCAATCCCGCACAAAATGACCACCCACTCCCCCGCCGCTACGGACAACCGCCGCCTCGAATCGCTCGACCTGCTACGTGGCCTTGACCTCTTCATGCTCGTAGGGCTACAGCCGGTTATCGTTTCCGCCTGCCATGTGGCGGGAATTTCACATCCGCTTGCCGGACAGCTCGACCACGCCGTGTGGGAGGGGTTTACGGCGTGGGATCTTGTGATGCCGCTTTTCCTGTTCATGACCGGCGCGGCGATCCCGTTCGCCATGTCGCGCTATCTAAAGCCCGGCGCCTCGAAAGCCGATGCGTGGCGGAGGATAGGCCGGCGCGTGGCAGTGCTGTGGCTGCTCGGCATGATTGTGCAGGGCAACCTGCTCGGCCTCGACCCGGGGCGGTTTTATTTCTACACCAACACTCTGCAGGCCATTGCCGCAGGCTATCTCATTGCCGCGGCCACGATGCTCACCGTGCCGCGGCGCTATCATGCGGCAGTCGCGGCGGGACTGCTCGCCCTGATGGCCATACCGATGAGCCTCCACGGCGACTTCTCGCCGCAGGGCAATCTCCCTTATCTGATAGAGGAGGCCGTCATGGGGAGCGACCGCGGCGACAGCTCCTACACCTGGATATGGAGCTCGCTCGGCTTCGGGGTGACGGTGATGCTCGGCATGCTCGCCGGAGAGATCCTGAAGGCGGCTGACACGCCGCGACCGCGCAAGGCGCTGAGGCTTGCAACTGTCGGCGCCGCGCTGCTCTTAGCCGGATGGCTATGGAGCTTCGAGACCCCGATCGTGAAACGCATCTGGACCGGCAGCATGGTGCTTTGGTCGGGCGGATGGTGCTGCCTGCTGATGGGAGCCTTCTACTACATCATAGACTGCCGCGGCACACGCCTGCGCGCCGGCTGGCTGAAAATCTACGGCATGAACTCGATAACGGCCTATATGCTCGGCGAAACGATCAATTTCCGGTCGATCGTCCACTCTCTCACCTTCGGCCTGCAGCCCCACATCGGTCCCTGGTACGACACCCTCCTCACCGCCGGCAACTTCGCCGTGCTCTTCCTCATCCTCGCCTGGATGCATCGCGACCGCCTCTACCTCCGCATCTGATCATCCCTGCCGAACATCTTGATTTCGTCGGGAGAAGACTTTGCAAGTTGCCCTTCCGATAATTTTTGTAACTCTACAAGTGAGCCGGAGGGGAAATTTTGCATTGTGGGGAGAATGATGTAATTTTGTATCGGGCTTGCTGTAGGCAAGTCAGCGCGGCGCATCACGTAGCGTCATGGCGGTTTCGTCGACAAAGATATCGTCATGGCGGGAAACGTCAACAATGACACCGCCAAGGTTGTTACACTAAAGACTTATGAAAACGAACGACCCAACACCTGCATCGCAGCACAAAGCGCCGGCCGACGCCGTGGCCGCCACCGGCGAATACAAATACGGCTTCACCACCGACATTGACACCGACATATTGCCTCCGGGTCTGTCGGAGGATACCATCAGATATATCTCCGCACAGAAGCAGGAACCTGAGTGGCTTCTCAACTTCCGACTGAAGGCCTATCGCAAGTGGCTGACTATGAAGATGCCCGAATGGGCGCATCTCGAAATACCACCCATCGACTATCAGGCTATCAGCTACTATGCGGCGCCGGTCAA
>JAIDKJ010000229.1 GCA_029051835.1 Paramuribaculum sp.
CCGTAGGGATGGTGTCGGCGGCGGCAATGCTGTCGGTCGAAGATGCTGTGCCGTTGCCGGCTGTGGCGTTGGCGCCGCATGATCCGAGGGCGATCGCAAGGGCTGTGGCGGTAAGAGCGCCGGTCAGGAGATGTTTCATGTTTTTATAGATATGATTGTTTGACTTGAAAATACGGATTTGGAATCAGCTTCGGGGTGATATGAGTGAGCGCAGTCATAGATCTATTTTAATGCCGGCCATGAATGTGGCCCGCGGCATCGGGAAGCCGGCATTGATCTCGTAGCTTCGTGCCAGCAGGTTCTCGCCGCGTGCGCGGAGCGACATCCACGGTGCGACGCGGTATTCGGCTCGCAGATCGAGCAGTGTGAACGTGGTGCGTTCGATCGGGCTGACCGATTTGTAGAGTCCGGCGATGTATTGCAGTCCGGCGCTGACAAACCATCTGCTTCCGGTGAATGCAGCCGATGTATACAGTTTGTGGGTCGGTGCGGCAATGACAGGCCGTCGCATGTCGACATAGCTGTAGTTGGCATCGATGCGCCATGATCTGTCGATGCGCCATGATGCCTCGGCTTCCACGCCGCGGTTGATCAGCCGGCCGGAATTGACATTTAGCGGAGTGGCTCCCTCTCTTGGCGTGGTCAGTATGATGTTGTCGGCATCGATGAAAAAGAGGTTGACGCCGTAGTCGAGATCTCCGTCCAGGCGGGTCTGTCGGAATGCCACTTCGTAGGTCCACGATGATTCGGGACGGAGGTCGGGGTTGGCTGGGCCGAACATATACATCTCTCGCAGTGTGGGGTATCTGAATCCTTTGCCGGCCGACAGCTTGAGAGATATGTCGCGGGGCAGCGATGCGGCGGCACCGAAGCGTGGCACCCATTCGGTGCCGCTTCCGGTCATGTGGTCGGCTCTCAGGGCGGCCGACAGAGTGAGGCGTCCGAGTGTCTGCCGCATATCGGCATAGCCGGCATATTCGGCATGCCATTTGTCGACAAGCGTCGTCGATGTGCCGGCCGACTGGCCGCTTACAAACTTGTTGCGTGCGTGGCCGCTGAATCTGAACCAGTCGGCGCCTACGGTCAGCATGTTGCCTTCAAACAGTGTCGCCGACTGCCACAGCGATGCTCCGGCCATATTGTCGTCGGAGATAAACCGATAGGCTCTGGGTTGCGCTCCGGCGGCATAGCCGTCGTTGATCCAGTGGTGACCCCAGTTGAAAAACAGGCTGATGGCGCCGCGAGTCGAGCCGTAGTCGTTGTCGATTCCTGCCGATGCGGCTCCGCGTGTGATGTTCTGGTCGGCGTCGGTGAGCGGATTGTCGGTCGTGCCCGGATTGGATGCCGTGAAGTTGGTTAGATTGAAGTCGGCGTGTGCCCGCCATCGGGCGGTGATGTCGCCGGCGACACGGGCAAATGCCGTGCGTTGCGTGAATCCCATGTCGCGGCGGTTGTTGTCCGATCGGTTGAATGATCCTCCTGCGGTGGCTTCTATCGGCCCCTTGCGTCCTTGAAGCGTCAGGTCGCTCTCGAATGTGCCGTATGATCCTCCGGCGACATTGAGTGTGGCTCTGTAGCCGTCGGCGGTCATGCGCCGGCTGATGATGTTGATCACCCCTCCCATGGCGTTGGAGCCGTAGATGGATGACGCCGGCCCTCTGACTACCTCCACACGTTCGGCGGTAGCCGACTGCAGGGCGTCGGATATCGGGTGGCCGAAAATGCCGCTGTATTGCGGATGGCCGTCGATGAGTGTCATGACCTGCGCCGAGCTTCCCGACAGACCGCGTACGGCGATGTTGCCTGCCGCGCCGCCGCTGATGCCGTAGCCGTAGACTCCGCGGGCGGTCGTGAACAGTCCGGGAATCCGTTGTGTGACTGCCGGAAGTATCGACGGCTGCATGGAGCGCTCGATGTCATGGCGTGTGACAACGTTGACGGTCTGCGAGAGCAGAGCCGGGTTGGAGGGGGTGCGGGTTCCGGTGACGACCGCTTCGTTGAGCAGACGGGTGTTGATGCTGTCGGTCGTGGCGCTTTGTGCGGTGACAGCGCCGACGAGGAGCAGGAGTGATAAGACTGACGTTTTCAATTGAATATGTGCTGAATGAGTGATCAATCTCTGCAAAATTAGCCAATTTTGTGCAGATGCGACCGGGTATCTGTAAAAATGGTAATAAAAACCGTTATTATGGTCGGTCTTGTCGCGTGATGATCACGATGCTGGAGGGCGTTACGGTTTCATGCGGTAGTCGCGTATGCCTCTTCCCGAGTTTTTGTAGGCTTTTTTCATGCAGGGCAGTGGCTGTTTTATTCCATATCTGGGCAGATATTCCGCGATTTATGCGTATATTTGCACAATGTATGATCTTTGGCGATCGTGCAATGACTCCTATAGACATTATATAATCAACCTTAAACTGAAATCAATGACCAATCATTGCGACACGGCATCGTTGCTGCTCCGTGGACTGGCTGTGGCAGCGCCGGCCGCTCTGGCAGTGTCTTCGACCGCCTGCAGCTCCCAGAAAAATGCGGGAGAGAACGAGCAAAAACCGCTTAATATAGTGTATATAATGACGGACGACCATACGGCTCAGATGATGAGCTGCTATGATACCCGTTATATCAGCACGCCCAACCTCGACCGCATAGCGCGCGACGGAGTGAGATTTACCAACAGCTTCGTGGCCAACTCGCTAAGCGGACCGTCGAGAGCCTGCATGCTCACCGGAAAGCACAGCCATAAGAACGGATTTCTTAGCAATGAGATGAGTGTGTTTGACGGTTCGCAGCCCACATTCCCGAAATATCTCCAGAATGCCGGATATCAGACCGCCATTTTCGGAAAATGGCATCTCGAAACGCTTCCGACTGGATTTGACCGATGGGAAATCCTTCCCGGACAGGGCGACTACTACAATCCGCGTTTCATCCGTCAGGAGGGCGACACCGTAGTGGAGCATGGCTATCTCACCTCGATAATAACCGACAAGAGCCTCAACTGGCTCGAAAACGAAAGAGATAAGAGCAAGCCGTTCGCTCTTATCATACATCACAAGGCGATACACCGCGACTGGATTGCCGATACATGCGATCTCGCCCTGTTTGAGGATACTGACTTCCCGGTTCCTGAAACATTCTATGACGATTACGCCGGCCGGCCCGCTGCGGCAGCGCAGGAGATGTCGATCGACAAGGATCTTGACATCATATATGATCTCAAGATGCTCAACGACACCGTCGACACGCGTCTGAAAGGTGCATATCTCTCGATCATCGGACGCATGGACAGCGCGCAGCGCGCGGCGTTTGACGCCCACTATCAGCCCATCATCGATGATTTCTATAAGAACAAGCGTAGCGGCAAGGAGCTTGCCGAATGGAAATTCCAGCGATACATGCGCGACTACATGAAGGTGGTGAAAAGTCTTGACGACAATGTAGGCCGTGTGCTCGACTATCTTGAGGAGCATGATATGCTCGACAATACTCTGGTGGTATATACCTCCGACCAGGGCTTCTATATGGGCGAGCACGGATGGTTCGACAAACGTTTCATGTACGAGGAGTCGATGCGCACTCCGCTGGTGATGCTTCTGCCCAAAGGCCTCGAGCGTCGCGGCGACATTCCCGAAATGGTGCAGAATATCGACTATGCGCCCACATTCCTTGAACTTGCCGGCATTGAGGTGCCGGAAGATATGCAGGGCATGTCGCTGATGCCGTTGCTCCGTGGCAAGAAGGGACCTGAACAGTGGCGAGACAATCTCTACTATCATTATCACGAATATCCGGCCGAACACGCCGTGAAGCGTCATTACGGAGTGCGCGACGACCGCTACAAGCTGATGCATTTCTACAACGATATCGACGTGTGGGAACTCTATGACCTGAAGGAGGATCCCAACGAGATGAACAATCTCTACGGCAAGCCCGGAACGGAGGAGGTGACGGCCCGCATGATGCATAAGCTGAAAGCCGCCCAGGAGCAGTATGACGATCCGATCCGCGAAATATATCCGATAAAGTAAAAGACAATCAATACATTCACATAAAATGACAACTACCATGAACAGATTTGCAAGAAAATCTCTTGCGGGACTGCTTGGCGCGGCTTCTATGGCAGCCATGATCCAGTGTGCCCCCGCTGCAAAAGAGAAGTATTATGAGAAGGTGGCGCCGCTGCCTCAGGAGGCTACGCTCGACGAACGCGTCGACATAGCTTCGCGCACCGTGCCGACCGCCAATCAGCTCGCATGGCAGGATCTCGAACTTACAGCATTCCTGCATTTCGGCATCAACACCTTTACCGATCGCGAATGGGGCGACGGAAAGGAGGATCCGGCGCTCTTCAATCCCGAAGCGCTCGATGCCGAGCAGTGGGTGAAAACCCTTAAGGATGCCGGTTTCAAGCTGGTGATCCTTACCGCCAAGCATCACGACGGATTCTGCCTGTGGCCCACGAAGACAACCGATCATTCCGTGGCCAACTCGCCGTGGAAAGACGGCAAGGGCGACGTGGTCAGAGAGCTTCGCGACGCCTGCGACAAGTATGGCATGAAGTTGGGCATATATCTCTCGCCGTGGGATAGAAATTCGCCCAAATACGGCGATTCGGAGGCTTACAACGATCAGTTTGTAGCACAGCTTACCGAACTGCTGACCAACTATGGAAAGATCGACGAGGTGTGGTTTGACGGCGCTTGCGGCGAAGGCCCCAACGGCAAGCAGCAGGTATATGACTGGCCCCGTTTCCGTCAGGTGATGGAGCAGCTTCAGCCCGAAGCTGTGCTTGCGATCACCGGTGATGATGTTCGCTGGGTGGGCAACGAAGGCGGCGTCGGTCGCGAAACCGAGTGGAGTGTCACTCCGCTGATGCCTTCCATATTCCCTGAATCGAAGGCCTACAATGATTCGCTCGGCATCAACGCTATGGCCAAGAACATAGGCGACCGCGAGATGCTTGCCAACGCCAAGGAAGTGCGCTGGTGGCCTTCGGAAGTCGACGTTTCGATCCGTCCGGGATGGTTCTACCACGACTCGCAGCAACCGAAGAGCCTGGCTCACATGGCCGACATCTATCTCTCGTCGGTAGGCCGCAACTCTGTGCTGCTGCTCAACATTCCGCCCGACCGCCGTGGTCTGATCGCCGACGCCGACGTGGCGCGCCTCAAAGAGTTCCGCCAGTGGATCGACGCCAACTTTACCGACAATCTCGTCGCTTCGGCCGACTCCGCATCGATGTCGGCGGCTCTGCGTCCGCAGTCGACGGTCAATGCCGTTGTGCTTTCGGAGGATATCCGCAAGGGACAGCGTGTTGAGAAATTCGTCGTAGAGGCTCTGACCGACGGCGCATGGAAGCCGGTGGTAGAGGGTACGACGATTGGTAACAAGCGCATACTGATGATGGACAACGACGTTGTGGCCGACAGCCTGCGTGTCAATATCCAGTCGACGCGCAACACTCCGCACGTACGCCCGCTGAAAGCTTACCGTGTGGTGATGCCCAACGATCTGGCTGCCCGCGAAACAGAGTTCAATGTTGTCGGCAAGTCGACTGCCGACGGCGCTACGCTCGTTTGCGATGCCGGACGCACAGCCGAAATCGCCGGCTTCATCTATTCTCCGGCCAAGGGCAAGGATCCGGTGTTCAAGTATGTGGCCGAAGTGAGCGCCGACGGCAAGACATGGAAACGTATGAAGACAACCGGCGAGTTCGGCAACATCTTCAACAACCCCATACCCCAGCGCGTGGTGTTCGACAAGCCCGTCAAGGGAAGCATGCTGCGCATAGTCAGCGTCGACGACGAGCCTAAGGCTACAGGCAAACTGGAGATCCTGACGGTGAAATAAATAACACATCGCGCCTTCATGGCCGGTAGGTCATGAAGAGTGCCGCACATAAATGGTGGCGGCTTCGGAGCGTCACAGCTTCAGGCCGCCGCTCTCTATTTGCTTGTGGGCTGGCGTGTCGGCGTGTCGTAAGTGATTGCGTATTAAATAATGTGATAAGACTGTAATATGCGGGGCGGCGGATTTGGAGGTGAATGAAATAGTCATTATATTTGCAGAAACAATCATAAGCAACAATATGAACATTCTCGTGACCGGATCAAACGGCCAGTTGGGGACGAGCCTTCGCAAGGCGTCCGCATCGAGTGCCGACCGATATATATTCACCGATGTCGCCGAGCTTGATATTACAGATGCCTCGGCTGTCGAACGGATGGTTTCCGACAATGAAATCGACGTCATAGTCAATTGCGCGGCATATACCAATGTCGACCGCGCCGAAGAGCAGCCCGAGGTGGCCGAGCTGATCAATGCCACCGCGGCGGGCATTCTTGCGCGCGCGGCAAAGAAGGCCGGTGCGGCGCTGATACATGTGTCGACCGACTATGTGTTTGGCGGCGGAGCCGGAAATACCCCCCGCGACGAAGATGAGCCGATGTCGCCTACCGGAGTGTATGGCGTCACCAAGATGCATGGCGAGCAGGAGATCGAGGCTTCAAGCTGTCGCGCTATCGTAGTGCGCACGGCATGGCTCTACAGCGAATATGGCAAGAACTTTGTCAAGACCATGATGGATCTCACCGCTACGCGTCCACAGCTCAAGGTGGTGTTTGACCAGTGCGGAACGCCCACATACGCCCAGGATCTGGCCGACGCGCTTTTTGCCATCATAGAGCGCCGCATGATCGACGGCAACGAAGGCGTCTATCATTATTCCAATGAAGGTGTATGCTCATGGTATGACTTCACCAGGATGATCGCCGTAGAGGCCGGCACCACGGCCTGCCGGATAGAGCCGTGCCACTCCGACGAGTTCCCGTCGAAAGTGGTCCGCCCGTCATATTCAGTGCTCGACAAGACAAAATTCAAACGCACGTTCGGTCTGGAGATACCTTACTGGGTCGATTCGATGAAAATATGTGTCGCAAACTTAAAGAATACCGATCAAATATGAACTACAAGAAGAAAATCATGATAACCGGCGGAGCCGGATTCATTGGCAGCCATGTGGTAAGGCTTTTTGTCAACAAATATCCCGACTATCTGATAGTCAACCTCGACAAGCTGACCTACGCAGGCAATCTCGCCAACCTCAAGGATGTGGAGCAGATGCCCAACTATGTGTTCATCAAGGCCGATATATGCGATTTCGACCGTATGCTCGACATCATGAAGGAATATGACATCGACGGCATAATACATCTTGCGGCCGAGAGCCACGTCGACCGTTCGATCAAGGATCCGTTCACATTCGCCCGCACCAACGTCATGGGCACTCTCTCGCTGCTTCAGGCGGCAAAGATCTACTGGGAGTCGACCCCCGACGGCTACAACGGCAAGCTGTTG
>JAIDKJ010000023.1 GCA_029051835.1 Paramuribaculum sp.
TCATATTGTTATAAGAGACAGACAACGACGATGAGTTCGACGCTGCAGGTTTTGATGAAGTCAATCCCTACGAGTAAACGTCGTCGATACAGGCAAACTGATCCCCATATTGGCCGGGCGTGACATATCGTGTTGCAGCCCGGTTTCCCTGTTGTGTGCGCAGGTCATTGAGCCTGCATGAAGTAAAACGAAAACACCATTTTATGAAAATTGCGATAGTCGTGGCAATGCAGAAAGAACTTGACCTTCTCTTGCCACATATTTCCGACGCCATAACATCGGTCAAAGGACGTTTCACCATCCATCGCGGACAGATGGCCGGATGCGAGGTCATAGCGATGCAGAGCGGTATAGGCAAAGTCAATTCGGCTCTTGCCCTGCAATGTCTGCTTGATGATTTTGCCCCGGATCTTGTGATCAATACCGGTGTGGCCGGAGGCACCGGTAGTGCCGGAATACTCGATGTCGTTGTCGGAAACCGTGTCGCATATCACGATGTATGGTGTGGTCCGGGCACAGTTCCCGGTCAGGCATCGGACTGCCCGCAGTATTTCGAGCCTCCCTGCGGCTTGCTCGACCTTCCTGCTCTTGGTTCAGACAGCGGAGTAATCCACGGACTTATTGCCTCGGGCGATATCTTTGTTTCATCCCCCGAAGAAACAGAACGTATCCGTGGCCTTTATCCCGATGTAGCGGCTGTCGATATGGAATCGGCCTCTATGGCTCAGACCTGTTGGCTTAACGGTGTGCCGTTCGTTTCCGTCAGAGTTGTCAGCGACACTCCGGGAGCAGCCGATAATATCTCGCAATATGAAAATTTCTGGACCGATGCGCCGATGCGTACCTTCTCGGTGCTCATGCCACTCGTAGAGCAAATCTCGCAGCAATGGAAAAAATAGCAAGCTTCACAGTCGACCATCAGCGTCTGCTCCGCGGCATATACGTTTCGCGGCGCGATGTCACCTCAGCCGGCGACACTCTCACCACATTCGATATCCGGATGACCGAGCCCAACAGACAGGCACCCTTGTCGGGAGCCGCACTCCACACGATCGAACACCTTGCCGCCACATACCTGCGCAACCGCGCCGACTGGAAGGATCGTGTGATATACTGGGGGCCGATGGGATGTCGCACCGGCAACTATCTCATACTTTCAGGCAATCTGCAGCCCGATGACATCGAAGGACTGATGACCGATACGTTCCGCTTCATAGCCGATTATTCGGGAGAGATTCCCGGAGCCTCGCCCCGCGACTGCGGCAACTACTCTTTCATGGACCTTGACGCCGCCAAAGCGCAGGCCCGGCGCTACCTCTACGAAGTGTTGATATGCCTGAAACCCGAAAACACAGCGTATCCCGACTGAACCTTTGGATTGCGCCGGTTGTTAATGAATCTAAACACGTTTTTAACTCATGAAAAGATTCATTACAGCCATTTCATCACTTGCAGCATTAATGCTGCTGATCGCTCCTCGTGGCGCGGCACAGACCGCCACTGACTACACATTCAGAGAATGTCTTGGCAGTTCTATGCCCTATCCTGATGTCAGCTCTACGCCGCAGACCCCCGACTCGCTCAGAGCCATAATGATCAATCATGTAGGGCGCCACGGCTCCAGATATATGTCATCAGGCAAAGCCGCCGACAACGTGCGCAGAGCGCTTAAGAAAGCTCTTAAACTGCGCACGATCACTCCACGTGGCCGGCGCCTGTTGCGCCTCACAGAGCAGATCATCGAGCGCACTGCCGGACGCTGGGGTGTGCTCGACACACTCGGCAAAGCCGAACAGATGGGCATAGGCATGCGCATGTACAGCGATTTTCCGTCGTTGATGCGCGACGGTCGTATCAACGCCATAAGCAGTTATGTGCCGCGGTGCATCATGAGCATGTATGAGTTGACCCATCAGATAGCGATAGTCTACAACAAGTTGGAGATCTACACATC
>JAIDKJ010000230.1 GCA_029051835.1 Paramuribaculum sp.
AACCACGTTTATAATCTTAAAGACATGAAACTCCGATCCATCCCCGGGTTTATCCGATGGTCAGCCGTAGCGTTGACTGTAATGATCTTTTGCGGCCAGCTTTCGGCCCGGACAAAAATTGCCTGCATCGGCAACAGTATCACTTTCGGCTCAGGCATAGTAAACCGCGATCATAACAGCTATCCGGCTCAGTTGCAGGCGTATCTTGGCGATGAATATGAGGTGGTCAACTTCGGAGTTTCCGGCCGGACGCTTCTCAACAAGGGCGACCGTCCTTACACTCTTACCGATGAGTATGCCCGATCGCTGGCGTTCAATCCCGACATTGTGCTCATAAAACTCGGCACCAATGACTCCAAACCGCGCAATATGCAGCATTTAGCCGATTTTGACGCCGACTACAAAGCTCTGATTGACAGCTATAAGGCTCTTGAAAGTCATCCGCGCATCATATTGCTGACCCCTGTGAAGTGTTATACTCCGACGGTCTACGACATCGACTCCGTAGCGGTGAGCGGCAGCATCGTGCCGGCAGTGAAAAAGGCGGCCGTGGACAATGGCGTGGAGCTGCTCGACCTCCAGAATGTGTTCGGCGAGCGGTGGGAGCAGCATCTGATGCCCGACAAGGTGCATCCGTCGTCGATCGGCGCGGGCATGGTGGCTGAGGTGATCGGCCGATATCTGCTGCGCGGCACTGCTGACGCGGCCGGCGTTGTCCGCGAAAATGCGTGCATACATGCGGTGCCCGGCAATGAATACCGTCAGGGTGCCGGATGGAACGAGGGAAACGACTGGCACACTGTGGCCGACGATATACAGCTGACGCTCGATGGCAGAAAGCTTGATCTGCTCTTGCTCGGCAACTCCATCACCCAGGGTTGGGGAGGCACACGCAAGGCGGTGGCCTACAAACCCGGCAAGGATGTGATGGACGGTATGGCGGGCGATCTGCAGTGGGAGAGCGCGGGCATATCTGGCGACCGCACCCAGAATCTGCTGTGGCGTCTGCGCAACTATCGCTACAATGTGTGCACTCCCGGCTGCGTGGTGATAGCTATAGGCATCAACAACCTAATAGCCGGTGACACGCCCGACGACACTGCGGAGGGAATCGTCGGAGTGGCTGAGGAGGCCGAAAAGGTTTTCCCCGACTCGAAGATAATACTGCTTGGCGTCTATCCGGCCGGAAAGGATAAGGGAAGCTCTATCAGAGAGAAGTGCGACAGCCTACACCGTCTGCTCGCCGCCCACAACTTCGCACGTGCGGTCTACGTCGATCCCACATCGTGGTTTACCGACGCGAACGGCAATATTCGCGACGGCCTGTATGCCGGCGATTACATTCATTTCACTCCCGAGGGCTACCGTACGGCCACCGCACAGATCCTGCGGCTGACAGGTCGCGCCGACTGAGTGCCGACGATCTGACGCGCCTTTGCGGAAGCCGGTGTCTTACCAGTGGAGGCCGATGTGGCGCCATAGCCGCTGCGGCACCATGCGCCACAGTGCGTTGACCGCTCGCCAGCGGTAGTCGACTGTATATACCCTGCGCTGACGAAGTATCGCTGTTTCGATCAGCGGGGCGACCTTGTCGACGCTCATAAGCATCGGATAGTCGCGGCCGCCTGCAAGCAGAGGCGTGTCGACAAATCCGGGTCGGATATCGGTGAAGGCCACATTGACCTGCTGCTGATAGGCAAGCTGTTCGAGAGCGTCGATAAACGACTGCTGGAATCGCTTGCTCGCGCTGTAGGCTGCCGCTATGCCTATCCCTTTGGTGCCGGCTATGGAGGTGATGGCCGCAATCTGCCCCCGGCTGACGTTGGCCGTATCGCGATAGTAGCGGTAGGCGGCCGCCGTGAGTCGCGCGAATCCGTCGACGTTGGTGCGCAAGGTCGACGCTATCCGTGAGTCGTCAAGGTCAGGATCGGCAAAACCTATGCCTGCGGCGTTGATGAATATATCCATGCCGTCGATCAGTTCTATCAGATCACAGAAGCGTCTGACGGCGTCGGGGGCGGTGACGTCGATTGTCATTGCGGCCACATTGTCGGGATAGAGATTTCTGATCTCTTCGAGAGGCTCGCTGCGGCGGGCGGCGATGCCCACCCGGCATCCTACTCGGGCGAAATCGGTCGCCATGCGGCGTCCTATGCCGGAGGATGCTCCGATGATCACTATTTTCTTCATAGAAGCAGGGTTGTGTTGAAGCAGGTCGTATAGATTAGTCGGTATGACTTACTTATCAACCCTCGGAAGTTCCGATTTGTTCAGCGGCAGGGTGTACATCACCGAAAAGGCTCCGGTGATCGGAGTGCCGCGTTTGCCGAATCCCGGTATGTAGATCGGTTTTCCGACCGTCGACCGGCCTTCATGCAGTATGGTGTGGTATTTGATATTCCATCCGAGCGATATGTTCTTCACGATTCTCACCTTTATGCCGGCCGTGATCTCGAAATATCCCGCCGTGGTGGAGGTTTTCGGGAATGTGAGGTCGGTTTCGCCGGGCCAGTAGTCCGACAGCAGCTTGACATTCTCTATCGTGTACGAAAACGGTGTGAACGCATAGTTGGCTCCGAAACTGAGCTGATAGTCGGGATTGGAATTGTAGAAGATATTGTAGGCGCATCCGATCTTGAAGAATGGCGCCATTGGGCTTTTGAACGTGAAATTCATGCCGTCGGGGGTGATGTCGGCCTGCGACATGCCGAATTCGAATCGCGGGAAGAAGCGGTTGTGGAGTCCGATGGTGCCCCATACCGAAGCGCCTCCGTAGCCCTGTCCTATGATCCTCATGACGGGATCCCAGATGTCGAGTCCGACGGTGACGGAGTGGAGCAGTGGATAGATGTTGCCTACCACATGGCCTGCGACGGCAGTCGTGTCGACAAATTCCAGTCCCGTGACCGTGTCGACGAGCACCACGTTGCCTTGTGCGTCGAGCCGTTCGGCCAGATTGCTCCGGTCGGGGCCTGACGGTTTTTTCGCTTTGCGCTGTTGTGTGGTGGGCGTCGGCTGCTTCACGGGGTTGATGCGACGCTGGGCTGTGGCCGTGTCGGTGAGCGCCGCTACAGCCACGGCGATCAGCAGTATTGTCAGCAGGCGTTTCATCATTCTTGTTCGGTTTGGTCAGGGTCGGCTCCCGGAGTGTCGTCGACTGTCTGTGTGAGGAAGTAGATTTTGAGCCGCTCTATATCCACGTTGTTTATGAGCGAGTCGGGCATTGCCACGGAGTCGATCAGATGGCGGGTGTGGGTGAGCTTTCTTACGTGATAGAAAAACATGGCTCCGCACTCTTCCGACACGAAGCGTGGCTCCGAGTCGTAGTCGATGGTCAGGGTGTCGATCAGCTGCGGTATGTCGAGATTTTTCTGCAGGTATCGGAAGCAGAACGAAGTGGTGGCGGCCGACGACCGTAGCGGCAGATATACCTGCGATGCTCTGATGGAGCTTGTCAGCGCTGAGTCGCCCGGCGCTCCGAGGCCGTACACTTTTATCGAGTCGATCACCACGCGCTCTTCGGTGCCTGCCGCGTAGAATCCGGCAAGCGGTATGCTGCTCTGGTTTTCCATACACCCGGCGGAGTTGCAGCCGGTCGTTGCGGAAGCCAGTGCCAGCATGGCGGTCAGCGTGGCAGCGGATAGTAGGCTGACGTGTTTCATCGCTTTTCGGTGCGGAGTTCCTCTTCGATCTCGTAGTCGTTGCGTCGCGGAGAGTTGCGCACTATCAGTTCGCCGAGAAATCCGGTCAGGAACAGTTGTGTGCCGAGTATCATCATGACGAGCGATATGTAGAAATACGGCGAGTCGGTGACGAGCGAATACGACTGTCCGGTGTGCATGTGGTAGAGCTTGATGATGCCCACTGCGGCGGCGGCCACAAAGCCGAGGATAAACATCAGCGAGCCGAGCAGCCCGAAAAAGTGCATGGGCTTGACGCCGAATTTGTTGGTGAACCAGAGTGTGGCCAGATCGAGATATCCGTTGACAAACCTGTCGAGTCCGAACTTCGTCTTGCCGTATTTGCGGGCCTGGTGGTGGACCACCTTCTCGCCAATGCGGGTGAATCCGGCGTTCTTGGCCAGATAGGGTATGTAGCGGTGCATGTCGCCGTATACCTCGATGTGTTTCACCACCTTGTTGCGGTAGGCTTTGAGTCCGCAGTTGAAATCATGGAGATTTCTGATGCCGCTGACGCGGCGTGCCGTGGCGTTGAAGAGTTTTGTCGGTATGGTTTTCGACAGCGGGTCGTAGCGCTTCTGTTTCCATCCGCTCACGAGGTCGTAGCCCTCCTTCGTGATCATGTGGTAGAGGGCGGGTATCTCGTCGGGGGAGTCCTGAAGGTCGGCGTCCATGGTGATTACCACGTCGCCCTGTGCGCGGACAAAACCTGTGTTGAGCGCAGGCGATTTGCCGTAATTGCGTCGGAAACTGACCCCTTTGACGGCAGGGTTCTTGTCGGCCAGACGGCGTATCACCTCCCATGAGTCGTCGGTCGATCCGTCGTTGACAAACAGTATTTCGTAGCTGAAGCCGTTGTCGGCCATCACCCGCGCTATCCATTGCTCAAGCTCAGGCAGTGATTCGGCTTCGTTGTATAGCGGTATGATTACGCTTATATCCATTGGTGAGTAAGTCGGTGAAGTTTTACTATATTTGGGGATTGACCGGACGCGAACGTGCGAGCAGGGCCATCAGGAGCGATACGAGCGAGCCGGAGAACACGGCGAGCCAGATGACTTCCACCACTATGGCGGCCGCCGAGGGCACCAGGTGCATGTCGATCATCCGCTGAAGGGTGTCGGCCACTTCCTGGCCTCTCTCCCATCCCGATCCGGAATAAAATGCTATGGCTTCGTGCAGACGGTCGATGATGAAGTCGGGGTCGATCCATTTGAGATAGGCGGTGGCGACGGCTCCGGCTATGAGCGATCCGCAGGCAAAGGTGGCTATGCCCTGCATCCAGAGCGACGACAGAAGCGTGTGGCCGCAGTCGGCCACGTACGCCCGCCGCAGCCGCAGATAGACGAACACCGGCACTCCGGCAAGCAGGAGCATTGACGCGAGGCCGAGCAGCGGCACGCTTGATGACCACACCATGGCCAGAAACGTGGCTGTCAGATAGGCGCCGAAGATAAATCCGTCGTCGGCTCCTCTGCGGTAGGGTGAATGGGTGTGTGGTCCGGGCTTGGTCATGTCGGGAGCGGGGGTTATTCGTGGAATGTGCCTATGTGGCGCTGTTTTTTCTCTTCGAATATTTCGTCGATGACAAAGAATATGCCGGTTTCCTCCACTTCGCCGAACTCATGGTTGATGGCTGTGCCAAACATCTTCATGGTCGGCGACAGGCTCATGTAGGCGTTGACAAGCGGCGGTATGTTGATGCCGTGGGCCCGTATCTCGTGGTTGAGTATCCTGTAGTCGTCGTGGAATGTCGATCCGGTGAAGAGGGCGGCCATGCGCTCGGCGTCGGATGTGTCCTCAAGCGGCGTGACGGGCCTCACCAGTTCGTCGGGGTCGGGGAAATGCCGGTGCAGGAAATAGAGTATCATGTCGCGGCACTCGCGGTTGTAGCCCGGATACATGGTCACTTTGCCAAACAGGTATTTGATCTCTTTGTGCACTACGGTCAGCGCTCCGAGGCCATCCCACAGGTTGTCGAGCGCATACAGGGCTTTGGAGCCGGCTTTCGACGACTGGTATTCGGGTCTGACCCATGAGCGTCCAAGCTCTATCGTGTATGGAAGATAGTCGCGGAGAAATCGCTCGGAGAAACGAAACATGTGGCTGGTGGCGATCCGCGGCGTACCGTCGGGCTGCATGGCTATCTCCTTGCCGGTGATGTAGCGGTAGCCGCCGAGTATCTGCCGGCTGTCGGGATCCCAAACGAGCAACTGCCGGCAGGGAGGCTCCATGGTGTCGAACTCGTCGATGTCGCACTCTTTGCCGGTGCCGCCTCCGGCCGCCCGGAATGAAATCTCACGCAGCCGTCCGATCTCGCGCATGGTCCATGGCGCGGTGTGGGCGTCGACTACGTAGATGAGATTGTGGCCTTTATTTGTGGGACGGAGCAGGCGTTCGGGCGTCAGCTCCGCTTCTATCAGCTCTGTTGATACAGATGGGATTATTGTTTCTTCCATAACGATGAGTGCAAAAATACACAATTTCCACGATAGCCGCAAATTTCACGTCTGCTGCGGCAGGTCGTCGCGGGCCGGTGTGCGGGGTGCGACAAGCAGTGCGCCACCCTCCCAGAGGAGATATATGGGCAGAAACACTACCATGAGTGTGAACGGATCGCCTGTGGGTGTGACTACGGCGGCGAGAGCCATCAGCGCCACTATGGCGTGGCGGCGGTAGGCGGTGAAAAAGTCGCGGGTCAGCAGTCCCATGCGTCCGAGTATCCAGCACACCAGGGGAAGCTCGAAGATGATGCCCATCACCAGTATGAGCACCAGGAAGTTGTCCATATATGAGTCGAGCGATATCTGGTTGGGCACCATGTCGCTCACCTTGTACTGGGCCAGAAAGCGAAGTGTCAGCGGAAAGACCAGAAAATAGCCGGTGGCGACTCCGAGATAAAACATGGCGTTGCCGGCCAGAAAGGCCTGTCGCGCTCCACGCTTCTCGCTGTCGTAAAGGCCGGGAGCGATGAAGCCCCATATCTGATAGACTACGATCGGAAAGGCCAGGGTCACGGCGAGCCAGAGCGATGTGGACATGTGGATGAAAAACTGCGAGGCGAGCCTTATGTTGATCATCTCCACGTGGAAGCCGTTCAGGTCATCTCCGCCCCATCGGGCCGAGATGGCGCCGAGCCAGCGGTAGAGGGGAAAGTCGTCACGGCAGGGGGCGAGGATTATGTTGTCGAAGATCCACGGCATAACGGCGAACAGCGCCGCAGCCATAACCACGACGATGAGCGCACACCGGAGCAGTACTCCGCGCAGCGCTTCCACATGATCCCAGAATCCGCCTGTGGCCGCGACCCGGTCAGTGTCGGTCATTTATCGCTGTCGGCGGTGGAGTCCTTGCCGGCGGTGGAGTTGATCTCGCCGGATATGTCGTTCATGCCCTGACGGAAACTGCGCACACCCTTGCCTATGCCGCGCATGAGTTCGGGAATCTTTTTGCCTCCGAAGAGCAGCAGCACCAGAAACACCAGCACTATCACCTCGCCGGTGCCTATGTTGAAAAATGCGGGAACCATAAAAATTAGCTGTTTGGCGCAAAGTTAGTCATAATGCCCGACACTGCGTTGCGGCGTTATGACAAAAATCCTTAACTTTGCCGTAGTATGGAAAAACTGAAGCAACTTTACACTGCGGCCTTCGGCTCCGAGCCGGCGGAAATCTGTCCGCTTCCGGCTGCGGGTTCGCATCGCCGTTACTTCCGTCTGTCAGGCTCGGGAGGATGCGTGGCCGGTACGCTCGGCTGCGATGTGGCCGAAAACCGTGCGTTCATCTCTTTGGCCGGCGCGCTGTCGGCTATCGGTGTCAATGTGCCTGAAGTGCTGGCTGTCAGCGACGACTCTATGGCTTATCTGCAGACGTGGGCCGACGGATCCTCGCTCTACGATTATCTCGGCCGTTGCCGCGAGAGCGGCGTGTATGACGATGAGGCCATGTCGGTGTTGCGCTCCGTGATGCGCGATCTGGCCGCCATACATTCGGCTCCCCGGGGAGCGATCGATTATTCGACGACGGTGCCTGTGGCCGAGTTTGCCGAAGATGTGGTGATGTGGGATCTCAACCATTTCAAATACTGCTTCCTGAAGGTGACCGGAACCGGTTTCGACGAGGCGGCTCTGGAGAGGGATCTGCGGTCGCTTGCCGCGCTGACGTCGGTGGCGGCCGACGACGGATTCATGTATCGCGATTTCCAGTCGCGCAATATCATGGTGAGTCCGTCGCTCCGCAGGGTTTATATCGATTTTCAGGGGGGCTACAGAGGGCCTGCGGCCTACGATGTGGTGGCTTTCCTGTGGCAGAGCCGCGCACGCTATCCTGAGGCTGTGCGCGAGGATCTGCTGCAGGCCTACTGCGAGGCGCGCGGGTTTGATGCCGCCGGCGCGGAGGCGTTCAGAGCCGGGCTCCCGCTGTTCAGGCTGCTGCGTACGCTCCAGACTCTCGGCACATACGGATTGCGCGGACTGGTGGAACGCAAGCAGATGTTTGTCGACAGTATTCCGTCGGCCATAGATCAGTTGCGGAGTTTGCCGCATGATGTCATGAGCCGCTTTCCGGAGCTGTCGCGTATCATTTCATCGCTTCCCGCCGTGGCGGGAAAGCATGGCGCAGGCGGCGGACAGCTGACGGTGACAGTGGGCAGTTTCTCCTACAAGCGCGGACTTCCGGCCGATCCGTCGGGCAATGGCGGCGGCTTTGTGTTCGACTGCCGCGCGGTGCATAATCCGGGCCGCTACGACCGCTTCAAGCCTCTGACCGGCCGCGACCGCGAGGTGGCGGAGTTTCTGGCGGGAGAGCCGGAGGCGTCGGCGTTCATAGGCCATGCCGAGGGTCTGGCCGATGCTTCGGTGTCGCGCTATGTGGAGCGTGGATTCACGTCGCTGAGCGTATGGTTTGGCTGCACCGGCGGACAGCATCGTTCGGTCTATTTCGCCGAACTGATGGCGCGGCATCTTAAAGAATCGTTCCCGATGATAGCCGTCAGGCTGATCCATCGCGAACAAGCCGTCGACTGTCTGTTATGAATGCCTTGATATTTGCCGCCGGGCTGGGCACGCGTCTGCGTCCGCTCACCGATTCGTGTCCCAAGGCGCTCGTGGAGGTGGGGGGCGAGCCTATGCTCGGTCGTGTGATACGCCGTGTGGTGGCAGCGGGTGTTGACCGCATAGTGGTCAACGTGCATCATTTTCCGGATATGGTGGCCGACTATCTGCGCCGGGAGAATGATTTCGGGGTGGATATCCGCGTGAGCGACGAGCGCGACTGTCTGCTCGACACCGGAGGCGGTCTGCTCAAGGCGTTGCCGCTGTTTGATGACGATGAGCCGATATTGCTCCACAATGCCGATATTCTCACCGATAGTCCGCTTCGCGCGCAGATAGAGGCTCACAGGGAGTCAGGCGCCTGCGCCACTCTGCTCGCCGACGCCCGCGACTCGTCGCGACGCCTCCTCTTCGATGGTTCGATGAGGATGCGCGGATGGGCGAGAGCCGACTTTTCGGAGGTGCGTCCGGCGTGGCTTGATGTGGCGGGGCTTGAACCGCTTGCCTTCGGCGGAGTCCACGTCGTGAGCCGTTCGGTGGAGCCGCTGCTTGCCCGGTATGCGTCGGTGCGCGGCCGGGTGTTCTCGATAACGGATTTCTATGTGGAGTTGTGCGGCCATGAGGTGATACGCGGATTCCGGCCGTCGGAGAGTTACCGATGGTACGACATAGGCCGTCCGGCATCGCTCGCCGAGGCGCGGGCAGCTGTCGGGGCGGGTATGCTGTAGAGTGTAGCCGGTTTTATGATCTAATCGGCTCTTGTCCGGGGTGTGGTCTGCACGTATAGGCCGTTGACTTTGACGGTGACGGTTTCATCAGTCGGGGCGGTGGAGTAGACGGCCCATCGGGTGACCTGACCTTCATTCCACGACATGTCGACTTCAAGATTGCCTCGGGCTTTGGCTCCACGGATGCTTCCGCTTGTCCATCCCGGAGCGGGAGCCGGCAGCAGCTGTATGACTCCCGAATGGGACTGAAGCAGCATTTCGTGCATGGCCGTGGCTATGCCGAAGTTTCCGTCGATCTGCAACGGCAGATTCTGGGTAGTTAGCAGGTTGTCGAGCATATTGTGTCTGACAAGGCCTTCGATCATTTCGTGCGCTTTGCCGCCTTCGCCGAAGCGTGCCCACAGGCAGGCTCGCCATGCCCATGCGAAGGCTCGTCGGCTGTCGCCCGATGTCTGTCGC
>JAIDKJ010000231.1 GCA_029051835.1 Paramuribaculum sp.
ATGATATTCGGCGCGAGCAAGCTCAATGATCTTGCCACCAATGCGGTGTTCAATCTGGCTTTCTTCCTGTTGTTGCTTGTGTTTGCCATTTCGTTCTTCGGAGCGTTCGACATAAAGCTACCCTCTAAGTGGAGCAACGGCGTCGACAGCAAGGCGGAGCGCACGACCGGACTGATAAGCATATTTTTCATGGCGTTTACGCTCGTGCTCGTATCGTTCTCATGCACCGGTCCTATCATAGGCACTCTTCTCGTCGAGGCTGCGTCGGTTGGCAATATCGCCGGTCCTGCTGTAGGCATGGGCGCTTTCGCTCTTGCGCTGGCCATTCCGTTCACTCTGTTCGCCATATTCCCGTCATGGCTCAAGGAGATGCCCCGTTCGGGCGGATGGCTCAATTCTGTCAAGGTTGTACTCGGATTCCTCGAACTCGCCCTCTCGCTCAAGTTCCTCTCCGTAGCCGATCTGGCTTATGGCTGGGGAATTCTCGACCGTGAGGTGTTCGTTTCGCTTTGGGTGGTCATTTTTGTTCTGCTCGGACTTTACCTGCTCGGCAAACTTCAGTTCTCCCACGATTCGCCTTCCGACTACGTGAGCATACCGCGTTTCTTCATGGCTCTTGTGTCGTTGAGTTTCGCCGTCTATCTCATACCCGGGCTGTGGGGAGCGCCGCTGAAGAGTGTTAGTGCATTCGTTCCGCCGCTCTATACACAGGACTTCAATCTCTATGCCGGAGGTGATTTCCGGGAGTTTGACGACTATGACGAGGGCATGCGCTATGCGGCCGAGAACGGTCGTCCGGTGCTCATCGATTTCTCCGGCTACGGATGTGTCAACTGCCGCAAGATGGAGGGAGCCGTGTTCGATACTGAGGAGATCTCAGCTATTATACGCGACAACTTCGTGCTTGTCAAGCTTATGGTCGACGACAAGACCGATCTGCCGACTCCTCTCACGGTGAGTGAAAACGGCAAGGATGTGCGCCTTACGACCGTAGGCGACAAGTGGAGCTATCTGCAGCGCAGCAAGTTTGCCGCCAACAGCCAGCCATATTATGTGATGCTCGACAATGACGGCAACGTGATAGAGCAGCCGTATTACTACGATGAAAACGTCGAGAAATTCGCTGAATGGCTCGGACGTGGCATAAAGAATTATTCCGATGGAAAATAAATCGACGCAACTTAAGGCCGATGCGATCGGGCGTGTCATTGATACGCTCGATCGTCTGCGTGTCGAGTGTCCGTGGGACAGGAAGCAGACCAACACATCGCTCCGTTCCAACACCGTAGAGGAGGTCTACGAACTTTGTCAGGCGTTGATGGACGATGACGTAGCCAATATCCGCAAGGAGCTTGGCGACGTGTTGCTCCACATACTTTTCTATGCTAAGATCGCGGAGGAAAAGGGGCAGTTTGACATGGCCGACGTGGCCGACTCGCTCAACGAGAAGCTGATCTACCGTCATCCCCACGTGTTCGGAAACGTGCATGCCGATAATGCATCGCAGGTGTCGGAGAACTGGGAAAAACTTAAGCTGCGCGAAAAGGACGGCAACCGCAGTGTGCTGTCGGGGGTGCCGCAGGCTCTCCCGGCTCTGATCAAGGCCTATCGCATACAGGAAAAGGCCGCCAACGTAGGCTTTGACTGGCCCGACAGTCAGGGATGCTGGGACAAGGTCAGCGAGGAGGTGGCCGAATTGCGTGCTGAAGTCGACAAGGCCGATAAAAAGGCTATGGAGAAGGAGTTTGGCGACGTAATGTTCAGCCTCGTCAATCTCGCGCGCAAACTGGGAATAAATCCTGAGAATGCACTGGAGTCAGCCAACCGTAAGTTTATCAGCCGGTTCAACCACATAGAGCAGTCGGCCAAGGAAGCCGGCCGGTCAGTCGATTCGATGACTCTCGAGGAGATGGATGCGTTGTGGGACGAAGCCAAAGCTGCCGAATGATTATGAAGCGCATAGCCATTTCGTTCGCGCTGCTTGCTGCTGTGGTCTGTATGGCTGCAGCCCGCGACGTGCGCCGGTGTTCGTCGTCATCTACCGGCAATCTGACTCTGCTTGCCGACAGCATCGACTTCCGGTCCGACCTGACACGTCTTTACGGACAGCTTCAGGGACGTCCTCATACGTCCGGACGCATAGACCGTATATACATTTCGGTCGACGGGGTCGAGAAGGATGCCACGGATATTGACGGAGTCGATTTCAAGCGCTGGTTTCAGTGGGAGGATGGCGGATTGATACCTGTTGAGATCGATCTTCCGCCGTTGAAGCCCGGATCAGTTGTAAGAGTTTACGCTGTAAGTCCGCGTGGCGCGGCCACGTGGGTTGTCAAAGTAGGCAAATCCACCGGAAAGTGAAAGTATGCATCACAGAGAAACCGAGTGTGGCGCGCGACATAGCTGCCATACTCGGAGCCAATGACCGTCGCGACGGATATTTCGAAGGCAACGGTTATCGTGTCACATGGACTATCGGTCATCTTTGTTGCCTCAAGGAGCCTCACGATTATACAGAGGGGTGGCGCCGATGGGCATTGTCGGTGTTGCCCATGCTCCCGGCTCGCTTCGGCATAAAGCTTCTTCCGGAGCAGCGCTATCATCAGCAGTTCGATGTTATTGACTCGCTTGTGAAGGATGCCGACGAGGTGATCAACTGCGGTGATGCCGGCCAGGAAGGAGAGCTCATACAGCGATGGGTCATGCAGAAGGCCGGTCTGAAATGTCCGGTCAAGCGTCTGTGGATCTCGTCGCTGACCGACGATGCCATACGCGAAGGTTTCAGCAAGCTCCGGCCGTCGGCCGATTTCGACAATCTGTATTATGCCGGCCTGTCCAGAGCCATCGGCGACTGGATACTCGGCATGAATGCCACACGCCTCTATTCGCTCAAATATTCCAGTCCCGGCAAAGTGCTGTCGATCGGACGCGTGCAGACTCCTACGCTCGCCTTGATCGTGACGCGCCATCGCGAGATAGTCAATTTCAAGCCCGAGGACTACTGGGAGTTGCACACCATCTACCGTACAGCCAATTTCAGTTCGCTTCACGGCAAATTTACGTCCGAGTCCGAGGCTATGGCTGCGGTCGAGGCCATAAAGGGGCATCCTCTCACAGTGACGGATGTCAAGGAAAAGGCCGGACGCGAAGCGCCTCCGAGGCTCTTCGACCTCACATCGCTGCAGGTTGAAACCAATAAGAAGTGGGGATGGTCGGCCGACGAAACCCTGACGCTCATACAGTCGCTATACGAGAAGAAAGTGACCACGTATCCGCGTGTCGACACGACCTATCTGAGCGACGATATTTATCCCAAAATACCGGATATATTGCGCCGGATGACCCCATATGCCGCTCTGACAGCCCGGCCTCTTGCCGGCAAACTGCCAAAGAGCAAGAAGGTGTTCGACAACGCGAAGGTCACCGACCACCATGCCATAATTCCCACCGGCGAGTCGCCGGCGGTGCTTGTCGGCAATGAGCGCAAGCTTTATCATCTGATCGCGCTCAGGTTTATTTCGGCGTTCTATCCCGACTGCACATTCTCTACCACGACTGTCACTGCCGATGTCGACGGACAGGGATTCAAGGCTACCGGCAAGGTGATCACATCGCCCGGATGGCGTGAGGTGTATGCCGGCAAGGGCGATGCCGAACCGACAGCCGACGCCGATGCTTCGGAAGACTCAAAGGTGTTGCCTCCGTTTACGGTAGGCGAAAGCGGTCCTCACGAGCCGCAGCTGCAGAAGAAGACCACGCAGCCTCCGAAGCAGTACACCGAGGGTACTCTGCTGAGAGCTATGGAGTCGGCAGGAAAGACTGTCGACGACGAGGCACTCCGCGAGGCCATGAAGGAGAATGGCATAGGACGTCCGTCGACTCGTGCGGCGATAATCGAAACCCTGTTCAAGCGTGGCTATATCATGCGCCAGCGCAAGAATATAGTGCCTACTCAGGCGGGTATTGATCTTATTGATACTATCAATGAGCCGCTGCTCAAGAGCGCGCAGCTCACCGGTATATGGGAGAACAAGTTGCGCCGCATAGAGCGCGGCGACTATTCGGCGCGTGAGTTTATCGATGAGCTGAAGGCCATGATCAGCGAGATCGTCGGCAATGTGATGCGCGATAATTCGCAGCGGCGTATTCATGTGGCCGATGCGCCTTCCGAGGCGAAAAAAAACGGATCGTCCGACGATGCGGCTCCCAAGGCGCCGCGTAAACGTGCGCCGGCTGTAAAGTCGCTTGAGGCCATTGCGTGCCCGGTGTGTGGCAACGGCCATATCATCAAGGGACGCACAGCCTATGGTTGCAGCCGTTATGGCGAGGGATGCGCGCTTAGGCTCAATTTTGAAGAATATGCGGCAGATCTTACTCCTGCCAAACTCAATCAATTGATAAAGAAAAAGTTCAAGAAATGAGCGACGAATTATTTCCCGTTGTCGACGAGAATGGCAATGTGGTCGGATCCGCTACCCGTAGCGAATGCCATTCCGGTTCAATGAAATTGCATCCGGTCGTACATCTTCATGTGATTGACCGCGACGGGCGAATTCTGTTGCAGCGTCGTTCGCCCGACAAGGATATACAGCCCGGCCGCTGGGATACGGCTGTCGGTGGACATGTCGATTACGGCGAAAGCGTACGCGATGCTCTCTTGCGGGAGTCGCGCGAGGAGCTTGGTATCGATGCGTCGGGGGCTGTGGCTGTGACTCATTACGTTTTTCAGTCGCAGCGTGAGCGCGAATATGTCAATACATTTTTCCTGCGGGTGGATGCCGGTCAGTTTCAGGCATCTCCCGATCCGGTGGAGATCTCCGAAGTGAGATTCTGGACAGTCGACGAGATACGCCGTTCACTCGGCTCAGGGGAGTTGACGCCCAATTTCGAAATGGAATTCAACCGTCTGCTGCCCGAACTGTTATGAATGTATGGGAATGAATCTCAATGACATTCTTCAGCTTGTGGCTGTCATGGCCATACTGGTCATCTGTGTGGTGTGGGCCATACGCCGTGTCCGCAGCAAGTCAGGGTCATGCTGTGATTCGGACTCGTCGTCATGCGGCGATTCAGGTTGCGGCGGGTGTCCGCTTTCCGATAAGTGCCGAAAGAAGTGACAGCGGCTTGTGTGCTCAGTCCGTCCGTCGTGTCAGGGGTAGAATTCCAGATGCGATGATCCCGAATTTCCGTTTTTGACTATCCGTATCTGGGTGGTGATGCGCTCGCTCATCGTATCGGTGTGACTGATCACGCCGACCTTTTTTCCGCGTGAGCTTTGGAGCCGGGCGAGTGCGTCGATCACGGTGGCCAGCGAGTCGGGATCGAGTGTGCCGAATCCTTCGTCGATAAAGAGGTTGGCCAGCGATACGCCGTGCGACGACAGTGCGGAGAGTCCGAGCGCAAGTCCGAGGCTGACAATGAATGTTTCGCCGCCCGAGAGCGATGTTGTGTCGCGTATGTCGTCGGCTCGGTCATGGTCTATCACTCTTATGCCGAGCGAATCTTTCACCTGCTGCAGCTCGTAGCGCCTGTTGAAGCGCTGTATCATATACACATCTGACGCTGCCGACGATCTTAACGTGTAGATATCGGTGGTCGCC
>JAIDKJ010000232.1 GCA_029051835.1 Paramuribaculum sp.
TAGTCATACGAAGAAAGCAGATCGCGCATCTCCATCTCTACGAGGTCGAACATCTCTTCGTCGTCGACCATGTCGCACTTGTTGAGGAACACAACGATACGGGGAACGTTCACCTGGCGGGCCAGGAGGATGTGCTCGCGAGTCTGGGGCATCGGGCCGTCAGTAGCGGCAACCACGATGATAGCGCCGTCCATCTGAGCGGCACCGGTAACCATGTTCTTCACATAGTCAGCGTGTCCCGGGCAGTCTACGTGAGCGTAGTGACGGTTGGCGGTCTCATACTCCACGTGAGAAGTGTTGATAGTGATACCGCGCTCCTTCTCCTCGGGAGCGTTGTCGATCTGGTCGAACGACTTCACCTCCGACAGACCGTTCTTAGCCAGTACAGTGGTGATAGCGGCGGTCAGCGTGGTCTTACCGTGGTCCACGTGGCCGATCGTGCCGATGTTTACATGCGGCTTCGTTCTTTCGAATTTTTCTTTAGCCATAACTCTGCTTTATTTTCTTGTTAGTTTATTCTCTTCTTTTAGCCACAAACGCCGCGACGGTGGATGCACCATCGGGGCAGCGTCTGAGTCTTTCTGGAGCCGATGGCGGGATTTGAACCCGCGACCTCTTCCTTACCAAGGAAGTGCTCTACCCCTGAGCTACATTGGCATTTTTCTTTTGAGCGGAAGACGAGGCTCAAACTCGCGACCCTCAGCTTGGAAGGCTGATGCTCTATCAACTGAGCTACTTCCGCATTCTACAGCCGTATCCGCGTCAGCAGCGCAAGCGCCGCATTCACGCACCGACCGGTGTGGGCGAAGATGGATTCGAACCACCGAAGGTAAAAACCAGCAGATTTACAGTCTGCCCCATTTGGCCACTCTGGTATTCGCCCGTTTGAATTCAAAACAAACTTTTGTTGACCGTCCGACGTTTTTATCATCGAAACGCAGAGATCTCCACCTCCGCTGCGGTCACCCGCTGTCTTTTTTTGGAGCCTCTTGTCGGATTCGAACCAACGACCCCGAGATTACAAATCACGTGCTCTGGCCAACTGAGCTAAAGAGGCAAGGATTGAGCTGCTGACGCATTAGCGCATTCGGCTCAAAAGCGATGCAAAATTACAACCGATTTTCCATATCTCCAAACATCCCGGCGTTTTTTTTGCAAAAATTTCGCACCAAATTACGCTCTACGCTGATATTCAGCCATATTACAACGCACACCGCACCACCCATATTGTCCGTCACAGAAAAATTCATTACATTTGCATCTCACCAGAGGCGCGACTCCTCCCCGCCACTGCTTACCATTACATACACCCTAAAACCCTACAGCCATGCTTCAGAAACTACGCGATCTCATGCGATCCAAAGGCATCGACGCCGCCATATTCCCACAGACCGACCCCCACCAGAGCGAATATATCGCCGACCATTGGCAAGTGCGCCGCTGGCTGTCAGGATTCACCGGATCGGCCGGATCCCTCGTAGTCACACAAAAAGAAGCCTACGTGTGGGCCGACTCACGCTACTGGCTGCAGGCCGCCGCACAGCTCGACGGCACAGGCATCGCAGTCATGGAAGAAGGAAAACCCGAAGTGCCGTCCATCACAGCGTGGCTATCCGACAACCTCTCCGCCGGACAGACCGTGGCAATCCACGGAATGCTCTTCTCCATCGACGCCACCGAAGAGCTGCAGCGACAGCTCGGAGCCGCAGGAATCACCCTCGACACCGGATTCGACGCCGCCGGAGCACTCTGGACCGACCGGCCCGCCATGCCCGACGCCCCGGTATTCGTCCACGACGTGAAATACGCCGGCGAAGAGCCTTCGTCAAAAATAGCAACCATACTTGCCGAAATATCCAGAAGCGGCGCCAACGCCAGATTCATATCCGACCTCGCCGAAATCGCGTGGACGCTCAACATCCGCTCGCGCGACGTCGAGTCAAACCCCGTGGCAATATCATTCCTCTACCTCTCCGCCACAGGATCCACACTCTTCATCGATCCGCGCAAAATCACGCCCGAAGTGTCGGCCCACCTCACCGCCTGCGGCATAGCCACACTCCCCTACGACCGGGCGCTCCCCTTCCTCGCCTCACTACCCGAAACGGCACGTGTCCTCGTCAGCCCGACACAGACCGCCGGCGACGTCGCACGCACACTCGGCCCACAGCGCACCATCCGGCAGGCATCGCCGGTAGCCATGCTCAAAGGCTGCAAAAACGACATACAGATCGAAGGCATCCGTCAGGCCATGCGACGCGACGGAGCAGCCCTCGTCAAAGCGTTCATCCACATCGAAGCCGACATCGCCGCATCCCGACGTCTGACCGAAATGGACATAGCCGACATCCTCACACGCTACCGGTCCGAGCAGCCCCTCTACTTCGACCAGAGCTTCGACACCATCGCCGGCTACGGGCCCCACGGAGCCATAGTCCACTACTCGGCCACACCCGAC